>JBJTBO010000212.1:0-12817 GCA_046091445.1 Planctomycetaceae bacterium
CGTGTGCCGCTCTCCTCGCTCGACGTCGGCCGGCTGCGCGCGACCACGCTCGGATTCATCTCGTCGCTGCGCGTGGCCGACGGGCCATACGGCCGCTACCGCTACGCCGCCGGATGCTCGGAGCCCACGCTTTACAGTTCGACCTATGCGGCGATGACCCGCGATCTCTACGGCGATCTCGCCGCCCTCTCGCGAACCGAGCGTGACGGCTGGATCTCCTACCTGCAGTCACACCAGGACGACGACGGGCTGTTTCGTGACCCCGTGATCTTCGATCAGGGGTGGTATGCGGGAGACCCCGACTGGTGTGGCCGACGGCATCTCTCCTGCCACGTCGTGACGGCCCTCACGAGCCTCGGCGCCGTGGCGGCCAGGCCGCTGCGGTTCCTCGAGCCCTTCCTCGCCTCCGGCGGACTCGTCGCGTGGCTCGAAACGCGCGACTGGCGGACCAAGCCGGACTTCGTCGGCAACGAGGTGCTCAACGTCGGCACGCTCCTTCAGTACGCACGGGATTTCCAGCATGAGCCCCGCGCCGCGGCGGCCATCGACGAGATGCTGCGGTGGATGACCGACCATCACATGAACGCCGCCACCGGCCTGTGGGGCGGACTCGACACCGCCCGACCGCGCGAGCGTTCGCGGGCCGTGCAGGCGGCCTACCACCTCTGGCTGCTGTGGTTCTACGACCAGCTGGCAATCCCGCATCCGGAACAGGCGGTCGATTCCTGCCTCGCCACGCAGAACGCCTGCGGCGGCTTCGGTCAGGGGGTGCACACCGGCAGCGACCGCGAGAGCAGCGCCTGCGAGGACATCGACTCGATCGACCCGCTCGCCCGGCTGCTCGGCCGTGAGCCGCCCCATCGTCGGGACGACATCCGCACCGCGCTGTCCCGTGGCGCCGAGGTGGTGCTCGCCGCGCAGGCGGCGGACGGCGGATTCCAGTTCGTCCGCGGGCGGGGCTTCGAGTACGGCCATCCGCAGCTTGCCGCGGGCGCGGCGGAGGGGGGCATGTTTCCCACGTGGTTTCGCACGCTGACGCTCGCCTACCTCGGCAAGGCACTCCCCGACTCGCCGCTCGGCCGGGTGCCCTGGCGCTTTTGCAACTGCCCCGGCATCCAGTTCTGGAGCGACGAACCGCCGCCGTGACGCGGCGCTACGATCGTGAACGGATCACGCTCGAGGTCCATGACTGCCTCGGCGACCGTCGCGTGCGAGTCGAGCACGTACTGTGCCCAGCCGCCGATCGAGCGTGTCGGCCGGCCCGGTACCGGGTTCCCGTAGTCTCTCCCCGCGAGGGAGAGCAGGTTCTCGACGAGCCCCTTTTCGTTGATGCCGCAGGCGGTGGCCACACCTCCAAAACCGACACCCATCGGGTCGATGCATGACGATGATTCCCTCGAGCATCCGGCCGTCGGTCGAGATCGGATTCCGACGCCTCGATCGATCGATGATGATACTTTCACAGCCCGCTCCAGCCGACCGCGGACGGGTACGAGCGTGGATCGCTGCCCGAGGAGACACCCCATGAAGAAGCGACCGAGGCGGCGCCGCGGACGACGGGAGGCGCAGCCCGAGGCGAGCTACGTCTGCGACTCCTGCGGAGAGGAGATCGTCGTCCTGGTCGACGTCTCGGCCGGGTGCTCCCAGGACTACGTGGAGGACTGTCCGGTCTGCTGCCATCCCATGCGACTGCAGGTGACGATCGACGAGGATGGATCGGCCCGCATCGAGGGTGAGCACGAATGACCTGCACGACGGGCCGCTCCATCCGATGACCTGGTATGCCGGATTCGTCCGTGACCGTGCCTGGCTCGTCGCGTCGCTCGTGGCCGTCGCCACGGCGTTCGCCGTCGTCGGCCTCGGGCGCGTCGATTTCGACGAGGAGCCACGGAACTTCGTCCATCACGACGCGCGCGACAAGGCGCTCCTCGACGAGCTCTTTCGCGACTTCGGCGCGGACGACACCGACGTGCTCGCGGCCGTGGAGGGCCTCTCGCCGCGGGATCCGGAGACCGTGCGGGTCGTCCTCGGCCTGATCGAGCGGCTTCGGGACGAGGACGAGGTGCTGTCGGTGTCGAGCCCGTTCGACGCCCGCCGCGTGGGCCGGCCCCTCGTGCCCCTGTTTCCGCGGACGCCGGAGCACTTCACCCCGGAGCGACGCGCGGGCGCCTTCGCGGCGGCCCGCGCGCATCCGGCGCTCGTGGGACAGCTCGTGTCGCGGGACGGCAGCGTGTTCCTGATCGCGATTCGCCTGCGCGAGACCTCCGGTGGCATCGCGGAGACGCGACGGCAGGTGGAGCGCTTGCGGACCATGGTCGCGGACGCGACCCACGGCACGCCGATCTCCGTCACGCTCGCCGGCCACCCGCCGCTCCGCGTGGACGTGATCGACGCCGTACGGCGGGAGTTCTACCGGAGCATCCTCTTCGCCGGCGTCATGACGCTCGGCGTGGCGGTGGTCGCGTTCCGCAGTCTGCAGGGCGTGACGACCGCGCTCGCCGGCCCGACGATCGGCCTGGTGTGGACGCTCGGGTGGATGGGCTGGACCGGCCAGCGCATCAACGGGCTCAACACGATCCTGCCGAGCCTTGTCTTCGTCCTGGCCTTCAGCGATTCGACGCACCTCATCGTCGCCTATCGGGCCGCCCGCGCTATGGGCCTCGGGCCGCTCGATGCCGTCAGCCGGGCGCTCCTCAATGTCGGGTCCGCGTGCGTGCTCATGGTGCTCACGACCGCGGTCGGCTTCGGAGCCCTGGGCGTCGCACAGATTCCGGGCGTTCGGCAGTTCGGCATCGCGGGCGCCGTCGGCACGATCCTCGGTCTCCTCGCCGTGCTCACGGTCATGCCGACCCTTGCCATTCTCGGCTTCCGTGGGCGCGACGGCGTCGCGCATGCCGAGCCAGGGGCGGCGGGCTCACGGGATGCCGCCGGGCCGGACGCCACCGGCCCGACCCTGCTGCTCCAGCGGTGGGCGTTGTCGTGCCTCGCGCGGCCGTGGCTGTGCGTCTGGGTGTCGGTCGCCGTCACCGCCGGGCTCCTCGTCGTGGCCCTGCGGCTCGAGTCCGACGTCCGCTGGCTGGAGATGCTGCCGCCGGGCAGTCCGACGATCGTGGTCACGACGCGGTGCGACGAGAAGCTCGGCGGGTCGCTGCTGGCGTCCGTGATCGTCGAGTGGCCCGAGCCGCTGTCGCTCGAGTCGCCCGAGGTCCTCGACGTCCTCGCGCGTGTGGGGGACGAGCTCGAGGCGAGCCCGGTGCTCGCGAACGCATTCTCGGTCCGCCAGCTCCTCGCTGCCTTCGCCACCGACGGCGACACCGATGCCACCGAGTTCCGCCGCTTGCGTCGCGTGCCCGATGGACAGCTGCACCGACTCGTGCGCGAGTCCCTGCGACGCGCGGTCGTGACGGCGCACGTGCCCGACATCGGCGCCGCGCGGCTCCTGCCCGAGTTCGACGAGGTCACGCGGCGGCTCGCGGCCCTCGAGGCCGATCACCCTGGCTTCCGCATCCGGCTGACCGGTTCGGCCGTCACCGCCGCCCGAGCCGTCTACCAGATCATCGAGGACACGCGCACGAGCCTCTTCACCTCGGCCGTCATCATCCTGCTGATGACCGTGATCGCCTTCCGCTCGCTGCGCTACGGGCTCTTGTGCGTGCTGCCCAATCTGTTCCCGCTGCTCGCGACCGCCGCCGCGCTCGTGCTCGTCGGCGAGCCGCTGCGGCTCGCGAGCGCCGTCACGTTCAGCATCGCCCTGGGCCTCGCGGACGACAGCGCGATCCATTTCGTGAGCGCGTTTCTCCGCGGCCGCCGCGACGGCCTCTCGACCCGCGAGGCCGTCGGCTCCGTGCTGTCGACGAGCGGCCGGGCGATTGTGATCGCGGCGCTCACGCTCGTCGCCGGCATGACGCCCCTGCTCGTCTGCCAGCTGCCGCCGTTGCGGACGTTCGCGGCGCTCTCGATCTTCGCGATCCTCGCGGCGCTCGTGGCCGACTTCTTCATCCTGCCGTCCGTGCTCGTCTGCTTTGCCGGCCCCGCCGAGCGGCCCGCGGACGGTGACCCGCCTGGATCACCCGCCGACCGTGATCGCCCCGTGACGTCCGCCGGGTGACTCGGCGCGCGACGTCGTGGGCGGCTGACGCGGACCGATGATGGCGAGGACGGCCTCGACCAGCATGACCGTCGAGAGGGCCAGCAGGACGAGCCCCGCCCACGGCACCGGGTCGGTCGGGAACACGACGCCCTCCGTGCCACGAAACCTCGGCAGCGTCATCGAGACGAGCGCCCACGTGCTCATCACGTACATGAAGGCGGTCGGCAGCCCGGTCACGAGCCAGACCCACGCCGCCCGCCTGGTGCGCCACAGCCAGACGGTGACGCCGAGGAGCGTGAGGGCCGCGAGGAGCTGATTGCTCGCACCGAAGAGGCTCCAGAACGTCTTCCAGACCGGAACGGCGACCCCGTTCGCCTCCGCCTGGGGCCGGAGGATGAAGACCACGGGCACGCCGGCCGTCACGACGGTGCCGAGCCAGGCGCCGGCACGGCCCGTCAGGCCGGTCAGCTCCTGGATGATGTAGCGGCCGAGCCTCGTGCACACGTCGAGCGTGTCGTAGACGAACGTGGTGAAGGCCATGAGCGCGAACGACACGCCGATCGTGCTCGGAATCCCGAGGATCTCCAGAAACCGCCCCAGCCCCAGGGCGTAAATGAAGTTCGGCGGCTGCCCGACGCGTTGGTCGTCGCCCGCGAGCACCATCACGCAGCAGAGGCTCACGAGCGCCACCATCGCCTCGAGCAGCATGGTGCCGTAGCCGATCACCCGCGCGTCGCTCTCCCGCCGCAGCTGCTTGCTCGTGGTCCCCGAGGCGATCAGCGAGTGGAACCCGGAGCAGGCCCCGCAGGCGATCGTGATGAAGAGCATCGGCACCAGGTCCCCGGCCCGCGCGGTGTGCCACGACGTGAAGGCCGGATAGCGCACGGCCATGTCCCCGGCCACGAGCCGGTCGCTCCCCACCAGGCCGATCGCCGCCCCCGCGAGGGCCACGTAGAGGAAGCACCCGCCGAGATGGCCCCGTGGCTGCAGGAGCATCCACATCGGCACCATCGCGGCTCCGACGCAGTAGACGAGCAGCGCCACGCCCCACGCCTTCTGGGCGACGAGGTCGGAGGTGCCGAGGGTGCGGCCGAGGTCGAAGGGAATCGACTGGCCCACGCCGATCGCCACACCGACGAGGGGCAGGAAGACGGCCGTCGCCAGCCAGAGCGGCATCGCGAGGTACCGCATGCAGAGGCCCATGACGATCGGCAGGACGAGGTAAAGCAGGCTCGACGTGGCGATCCCGCCGCCGGAGACCGTCTCGCCGTTCTCGAGCGCCTGACGCCCGACGAAGCTCGAGGCCGTGATGTCGGTGAACGCCACCACGATGTAGATGAGGGCGATCCAGACGAACGCGAGAAAGAGGAGGTAGCTGCGCCGGCTCATGTGCTCGCGGACGACCTCGGCGATCGACCGGGCCTGGTGCCGGACCGAGGCGACGAGCGCCGAGAAATCGTGCACCCCGCCGATGAAGATGCTCCCCAGCAGGATCCACACGAGCGCCGGCAGCCAGCCGAAGGCGACGCCCGCGAGGATCGGGCCCACGATCGGCCCGGCCGCGGCGATCGCGGAGAAGTGCTGCCCCATGAGCAATTGCGGGGCGACCGGCTCGTAGTCGACGTCGTCCCGGAGCGTGACCGCGGGAGTCGGGGCGGCGTCATCGAGCCGAAACAGCCGCGCGAGGACCGCGCCGTAGAGTCGGTAGGCGACGGCGAGCACGACGGCACTCGGCACGAGGATCGCAAGCAGGCTCATGGGAGTGGTGGTGTCCTTGGGGTGTCTTCGTTCATGAACGGCGGTGATCGTCGGGGAGCTCCTCGACCTCGCCGGACGGCCGCGTGAGCACCAGCCACACGCACCAGAGAAAGAGCGCGGTCACGGCCCCCACCGAGACCGCCATGACCAGGAGACCGGCCGGTTGCATGCTCGCCTCCCTCCCGTCCCCTCGACCCCGCGTGCTCACGCCTCGTCGTCGGCATACCTCTTCGAGTTGGCGATCGTCACCGCCAGCCCCACCGAGACGACCAGGACGACGCCGATGCAGAGCCATGCGACGGGCTCGCCCTTCTCGAAGAGGTCGGCGACGTAGCTGCTCGGCTCGGTGCGACCGAGCCCCACGACATTCTCGAGGAACCACAGCACGAAGATCGTCACGAGGAAGCCGGGGCAGATGTAGCGAAAGATCGGCCGGAAGAAGCGTGGCAGGCGAATCGCCCTTCCGCGATGGAGCTCCTCCCAGCCACGCTCGATGCCGAACGCCCAGCCGAAGAGCACGATCTGGATCATCGCCAGCACGAAGATGAGGAACGTGCCCACCCAGAAGTCGAGCGTGTCGAGCGCTTTGAGGTCGCGCGAAAACCAGGCGACGAACCCGGTGCCGAGCGCGATGAGCGTGCCGAGCAGGCCGACCGATCCCTTGCGGCCGATGCCGAGCGCCTCCTCCAGCAGCGCGATGCCGGGCTGGAGCATGGAGAGCGAACTCGTGATCGCGGCGATGAAGAGGACGAGGAAGAACATCGCCCCGAACAGGCTGCCGGCCGGCATGGCGCTGAAGACCATCGGCAGCACGTTGAACCCGAGCCCGAACGTGCCCTGCCCCGCCACCCCCGCCACGCCGAGGAAGGCCACGGCCGCGGGCAGCGTGATCAGGCCGCCCAGGGCGACCTCGCAAAACTCGTTCGTCGCACTGGCCGTCAGGCCGCTGAGCACGATGTCGTCGCGCGGGCCGACGTAGCTCGCATAGACGAGGATCACTCCGAAGCCGACCGACAGCGAGAAGAAGATCTGCCCGGCGGCGGCGAGCCAGAGATCGGGGTCGGCGAGCTGCGACAGCATCGTGCGCCGCTCGACGCGGGCTCCGGGCGTGGCGGCGGCCATCGCCTCGGCCCGCTCCCGTTGCCGCACCATGTCGGCATCGACGACCTCCGCGATCGTCCCGCCATCCTCCCCCACCACGAGCGTCTTGCCGGGGTTCCACATGTATCCGAGCCCCGTGGAGACGTTCCTCTCCGGGAACGCGGGATCGGGCGTCCCGAGCGTGAGCACCCGGGCGAGCACCAGGAGGGACAGGACGAGGAGCACCGGCATCCCGATCTCACAGACCTTCTGGATGCCCGCCGAGATGCCCCGGTAGATGAGCCCCAGGTTGAGCACGACGACGACCGCGAGCCACGGCAGCAGGCTGTCGAGGTCCAGCCGCAGGGCCGAGCCGTCCGCCGCACTCCCGACGAATCGACCGAAATACGCCTGCGAGTCGGCCACCGTCTGGAAGCGCAGCGCCGGATCGAAGAAGGCCCGCACGAAGCGGACGGTGTACCCGAGCGTCCACGCCTCAATCACGACGTAGTACATGAAGATGACGAGCGGGATGATCGCCCCGATCACGCCGATGTACTTGCTCCCACGCCACGGGATGAGGCAGTGAAACACGCCCGCGGCCGAGTGGTAGCCGCGCTGGCCCGCATACCGGCCCATCGCCCACTCGGCCCAGCCGATCGGCAGGCCGATGATGAGGAAGGAGATCGCGTAGGCGATCATGAACGCGCCGCCGCCGAACTGGGCCGCCTGGCCGGGGAACCGGATGAAGTTGCCGAGCCCCACGGCACTGCCGGCGACGGCGAGGATGACGCCGAGCCGTGAACCCCAGGAATCTCGAGGCGGTGGAGCCATGGGCGTCAAGCGTACCCGCCGCTCACGGACGCGACCACACGGCGCGCGTGCCGGTGATCACGCCCCGCCATCGGCACCGCGCTCAGCGCCCGGGCGCCGTGGGCGCGGGGCGTGTCGTGGCCGCGAACGGCAGCACCGCGATGAGGCACGCCGACATCGTCGCCGTGAGGGCGGTGATCAGGAGGCCGACCGTGAACGAGCCGGTGGTCTTCTCCAAGGCCCCGAGCAGCGTCGGCCCGAGGAACCCGCCGAGGTTGCCGATCGAGTTGATCATGCCCACGCTTCCCGCGGCCGCCGTGCTCGCCAGGAAGAGGTTGGGCAGCGCCCAGAACGCCGGCATGTAGGCCTTCATGCCGGCGGCCGCGACGACGAAGCAGGCGACGGTGAGCGGGAGGTTGCCCCGCACCGTCGCGGCCGCGACCAGGGCGGCCGCCCCGACGAACACGGGCAGGCATGCATGCCAGCGGCGCTCACCGGTGCGGTCCGAGTTCCACCCGACGAGGATCTGTCCCACGATCACGAGCAGCGACGGCAGCATGACGAGCACCGTCACGTCCTCGAGCTTCAGGTCGTACGTCGCCTTGAGGATGCTCGGCAGGAAGAACTCGATGCCGTAGTTCGCCGTGACGATCCCGAAGTAGGCGAGCGCGAGCAGGAGCACCCGCGGATTCGTGAGCGCCTGCCCGACCGACATGTGCGCGGCCTTCTGCCGCTGCGTGTCGGCGGCCAGCTGGCCTTCGAGCGCGTCGGCCTCGTCGCCCGACAGCCACGAGGCGTCACGCGGCCGGTCCGGCATGAGCACGAGCACGAGCAGCCCGAGCACGACGGCCGGCACGCCCCAGGCGATGTAGATCCACTGCCAGCCCGCGAGGCCGAAGAGTCGTTCGTGCACGATCGTCGCGCCATCGACGACCTGCTGCGTGCCGATCGGCAGGAGGAGCCGCGACAGGGCGGGGCCGATGATCATGGCGACGGGGGAGGCGACGAGGAAGATGGAGAGGGCCCGCGCGCGTTCCCGCGCCGGGAACCAGTGCGTGAGGTAGACGATGATGCCCGGGAAGAACCCGGCCTCGGCGAGCCCCAGGAGGAAGCGCACGACGTAAAACTGCGACGGCGTCTTCACGAATGCCGTGGCCGCGGCGCAGATGCCCCAGGTCACCATGATGCGGCAGATCCACTTCCGCGCACTCCACCGCTCCACGATGATCGAGCCGGGAATCTCGAGGAGGAAGTAGCCGAGAAAGAAGATCCCCGCGCCGAGGCCGATCACGTCGTTGGTGAACGCCGGCAGCTCGTCCACCATGGTGAGCTTCGCGATCGCCACGTTCGTGCGGTCCACGTAGGCGATGACGTAGCAGAGGAAGAGGAGCGGCAGGAGCCGCGTGTAGGCCTTGCGAATGGCCGCCGCCAGGGCCGGGGCGGATGGATCATGCGACACGGGGGAACCTCGTCACTCGGGCGGTCCAAGCCGGCGATTCGCGGAGTCGTCGTGTCGTGCGGCGCAGCCGACCGCCGCAGGATGGTGGAATCGAGGCCGAATCGCAAGTGCCTCCGATCCTCCGCCTCGGCACAGCGTGGTACCCTCGACACCACACCGCCATGAATGCCGCTCCCCTCGACCCGCACGGACCGTCCAGCCCGCGGTCGCCGCACGACGGGGCCTCCCGTCGGATCTTCATCGGCCTGGCCGGCGGCATCGCCCTCGGCCTCGCGGCCAACCTGCTCGGCGGCGGGCTCTGGCTGACGGATGCCGCCGCCGCGGTGGCGGACGTCGTCGGCAACCTGTTCCTGCGGATGTTGTTCGTGATGGTGGTGCCGCTGGTCGTGTCGGCCCTCGCGCTGGCGGGCGGGGAGATCGGCGACCTCGGCAGGGTCGGTCGGCTCGGGCTGGCGCCGCCCGCCGGCCCGGCCGGGCTCTCGCGCGCCGCGGTGCTCCTCGGCCTGGGACTCGTCAACCCGATCCGTCCGGGGGACGCGCTCGCCGCCGCGCGGGGCGCCGGCGCCGTCGAGGCGGCCTCCACGGCGGCGGACCGCGTGATCGAACAGGCCCGCGCGAGCAAGGCGCTCCGCGAGATCCTCGTCGACATGATTCCGCAGAACCCGCTCCAGGAGATGGCCGGCGCGATCGACGGCAGCTCGAAGGGCAACGGCATGCTCGCGGTGATGGTGTTCGCGCTGCTCCTCGGGGCGGCGCTTGCGGCCCAGCCGACGGCCACCGCGCCGCTCCGCGGCTGGCTCGAGGCCTGGAACGTCGTCGCGATGACGGTGATCGGCTGGGGCATGAAGCTCGCGCCCGTCGGTGCCGGCTGTCTCGTGTTCAACACCGTCGCGCGGCTGGGGCTCGACGCCATCCTCTCCCTCTTCTGGTTCGCGTTCACCGTGCTCGCCGGCTTCGCGATCCAGCTCGTCGTCGTCTATCCGGTGGTGCTGCGCGTGTTCGGCACGTTCCGTCCGCTCGACTTCTTTCGCCGGTCGGCCGAGGCGATGCAGGTCGCCTTCGGCACCTCGTCGAGCAACGCGACCCTCCCGACGTCGCTCAAGGTCGCCGAGCAGAACCTCGGGCTGCGTCGCGACGCCGCACGCTTCGTGCTCACCGTCGGGGCGACGGGCAACCAGAACGGCACGGCGCTCTTCGAGGGGGTGGTCGTGCTGTTCCTCGCGCAGGTGTTCGGTGTGTCGCTCGGCCCCGGTCAGCAGCTCCAGGTGGTGCTCATGGCGATGCTCGCCGGCATCGGCACGGCCGGCGTGCCCGCGGAGGGCATCGGCATCATCCTCGGCGTGGATCGCCTCCTCGACATGTGCCGCACCGTCCTCAACGTCACCGGCGACCTCGTCGTCGCGGCGTGCGTCGCGGGCCGGGAGCCGGCGCCGCCCGTGGCATGACCCCGGATCGTCGCCACTCGCTTCCGCGCGTCACCTCCCGCCCTTCTCCCGCAGGTCCGCCGCCAGCCGCTCGACCGCGAACAAGAGCCCCATCGCCCCACCACGATCGTCGCGCCCTTGAATGGCGGGGCGGGTGAGGTAGTCCTCGAGCGTTTTCTGCTTGCCGGTGCCGGCGCAGACGTTGACCAGCAGTCCTGCCGGGCTCGTGCGGCCTGCGACGGCACGCCACGCGGCGTCGGCGGCGGGCCGGAACTGGGACGCCTCGAGCCATCCCTCGCCGATGCCTCGCTCGATGGCGAACCCGATCATGCAGGTGCAGGAGTATTCGAGGTAGCTGGACGGTTCGTCGATGACCTGCCGCCAGCAGCCGGTGTCGGCATCCTGATGCCGCAGCAGGGCCCGCAGGTGGCGGCGGAACTCCTCGATCAGCTCCGGCCGCGCCGGGTGCTCGAGCGGCCAGTCGGTCAGCGCCAGGGCGAGTCCCAGCGCGGGAAACCCGTTGCCCCGCCCCCAGGCGGCGTCACACAGCGGCGAGTGGCGATACAGGCCGTCGGGACGCAGGCAGAGCTGTCGCATCGAATGCAGATGCGTGGCCGCGGCATCGACGTAGCGGCCCTCTTTGGTGAGTCGGCCCGTGGCCGCCAGGATGGGGCCGGCCATGAAGACGGCGTCGCTCATCTCGTTGTGAAACGGCATGCATGGCAGCGCCGCACCATCCGGCGCGAAAGCCTGATCGGCCGCCTGCCGACAGAGGGCGATCCAACGGTCGCGGTCGACCCCCACGGACCGGTCGGCCATGGCCGCGAAGATCAGGTGACCCGCCTGTTCACTGCCGGACTTGGGCACCGGGTCGCGTTCTCCCGTCAGGAAAGGCGCGAGGATTCGTCCCACCTCGGCAGCCGGCTCGGGTCGTCCGGTGAGCTCGCTCAAGCGCAGCTTCGCGATGAGGGGCAGCGCGGGAATGTAGGCGGTTTGCTCCAGCTGCTTCCCGTAGACGGCGGCCAGCTGCTCGGCGACGACTTCGGGCGACCGTTCCTGGGCTGCGAGTCCCGGGCTGCCGACGAGATCCGCCGCGGGCAGCGTGAGGAGGGCGAAGAACACGAGGAGTCGAGTTGGTGGCATGGGCATGGCGTGTGGGGATGCGCGGGACCGCGACACATGCAGCGCGTCGCACGCGCCGAAATCATCTGCCAAATATCCAGGCTCGTCGAGACACGACCCGGCGACCATCCCGTGAATGCCGGATGAATGGCCGCGCAGGCCGAGACCCGACGCCACGCCGGTTTTGGAGCGGGCTCCTCACGGAAATGGTCGACACGGCGCCCGCGGTCGTAGTGACGGGGATGCACCGCCGGCATCGTGCCGGTCGCGATCAGCTCGGGAACACGCGTACCCCACCCCCTCGTCTCAGGAGCTCGTGCCATGACCACCCGCTGTTGCCCTCCCCCTGCGACGTCCGCGACGGCGGCCGCCTCGCAGGTCATGATTCGCCGGCACCGCCGCCGAGCGACCCGCCGAGATCGCCGCGCAGGCGCGCTCGCCGTGGAGCGGCTGCATGCGAGGGCGATGCTCTCGGCGAGTCCCTGGGCGGGCGGAGCGCTCGACGCGGGCCTTGCCGCCGAGGCCGTGCTCGCCAGACTCGGCCGGGCGGAGTCGGCCACGCTCGTCACCATCCACGACGTCGAGGGACGGCCGATGCTCGCGCGCACGGCCTACGCCACTCCGGCGGCGGCGGTCTCCGCCCTCACGAGGCTCCGACAAGACCCCGGGCTCGTCTCCGTCGAGGTCGATCAGACCGGGCTAATGATTTCGGGAGGGGTCAGTGGCCCATCGAAGGCCGCGGACCATCGCATCGAACTCTCGCGGATCCATCGGCGGCGTACCCGCGACCTGCGGGAGCTTGGCGGGCGAGAGCACTTCGGTGCCCGGCTCGACTTCCCACAGGAACGTGTCGCTCTCCACGCTGGTGCCGTCGGTGTATTCCACCTCGACCATGTGGAACCGGCCGGAGTCCTCGGCGTCGAACGCCTGCACGCCGGTGATCATCGCCCGCCTATTGCGGACGACGGCCATCATTCCTTCGCGTGGGCTGGGGGTGGACATGGGCTACCTGAAGGGGCGCAATACATGCAGACTACCAGTCGGCCCCACTCCTCGGGAGGGTTATACTAC
>JBJTBO010000213.1:0-7047 GCA_046091445.1 Planctomycetaceae bacterium
CCTCGGTGAGCGTGACACGTCCGAGCCGCACCGCCTCGACGAGGTCTGGGAACTCCGCGTGCAGTCGCTTGGCCCGCTCGACGTAGGCGGAGTTGGTCGCAGCGAGTCGGGCGGCAATCTGGCTGGCCTTGCCACGAACGCCGCCGGAGCTCGAGGCGGTCGTGGTCGCACCCCGGCGACCTCGCCCGCGTGAGAGCCGCTGCCTCGACTTTGCCTCATGCTCGAGGAGCGGGAGCAGGTCGAGTGCAAGGACCGCACGCTGGCTCGGCGACAGATGACGCCGGCGGATGTTCGCCGAAATGGCCCACTCGAGCGGCGAGCCCTGCCCGCGCCACTCCGTGAACCGAGGCACGACTCCAGCGCGCTGGCACGCCAGGAGCCGGTTCCTGCCGTCGAGGACCTCTCCCCGGTGGAGAACGATCGGATGCAGGAGGCCGTGGGTGGCGATATCGGCGACCAAGGACGCGAACTCGGCCGGCGGGAGCGGCGGAAACAGGAGGCATACGGGATGCAGGGCGGGCTGATCGGTCATAGGACGCGTGCGGGGACGTGAGGCGCGCGGGATTGCACAACGTAAGGAGGTCCGGAGTCCGCCGGCAACCGTGGCTGGCGATCTTGCTCCGCATCCGTCCCGTCACGCGGCGGCTGCCGCAGGCCTGTCGGGGAAGAAACCTCATGAAACTCGTGATTGCAGGCAGCCGTTTTGCAACCCTGTCCGCTGCGGATGTCGTGAAGCTCGATGCCATTCATGCGGAGCATCCGGTGACGGAAGTCGTGTCCGGTGGTGCGAAGGGGGTGGACGAGGCCGGGGAGCGGTGGGCGGAGAGCAGAGGCATCGCGGTCCGTGTCTTCAAGGCGGATTGGCGGCGCTATCGCAGGGGCGCTGGCCCGGTGCGCAACCGCGAAATGGCAGCGTATGCCGACGCCGTGGCGGTGTTCCCGGGGGGCGCGGGCACACGCAACATGCTTGCCGAGGCCCGACGCGCACGTCTCGTCGTGTTCGACTTCATGTCCGAGTGACCGGGCGACCAGGTGTCGCCTCCCGAGTCGCGGAACAAGCTCTGCTTCAAAAAGTAGTACGGCGCTTTTGCGCGGACTCACTCAACTGAAGTTACCTCCTGGTACGGTTCGGAGGGTGTCCGACGAGCCGTAAGTCGCTGATGAACAGCGGTTTACGACCTCTGGAAGGGAAACCACGACACCCGGAGCAATCGCCATGCCAGACGACACCAACGACCGCTATGGGGACCACACGGTTCGGAAATGGAATGTGGCCGAACTCACCGACACGGAGCTGATGAACGAACTCAATACATCTCGCTGCCAGGATGACAGGCCGCTGCGGGTGCTCCGGGTGCGTCATGAGGGACTCGTGCTCAACATCCTCCGGAGCCAGGACGTGCGGGGGAGCGATGCCGAGGATGTCGCGGCGCACGTGTGGTGGAAGGTCGCGCGACTCGCCCGGCAGGGTCGTTGGAATCCTGCCAAGGCGGTGCACACGCAGGATCCGTTCGTGCCGCTGCTCAAAAAAATCACGTCCAACCTCGGGCGTGATTTCTGGCGTCAGGAGAATACGCGAAAAAAGCAGTTCAAACGGCTCGAGCAGCATGTGAGGCTCTTCGGTGCCGACTGGCGCGATGCAGCGGCACCGACGTCTCGCGAATGGAAGGCCGTGCGACCGGTTCCGAGCGGGGTGCCGGATTCATTGGCTGCGGTGGTCGCTGAGCTTCCAGATGATCTCCGTCTGGCATACGAGTTGCATGCGCAAGGTCTCGGTTGTCGCGACATTGGGGAACGAGTCGGCTGCTCCGCAGCGACGGCGAATCGCCGGGTGAACCGAGCGAAGAAGGTGATCGCCTCCACGGTCCGAAACCCTCGGTCTTCGGTGCGGTGACGGGTGCCGCCGGCAAGGCTTTTCGGAACAGGCGATGAAGCGCGTGGGCAGGATCCGCGTAGTGTCCGGACCGCGCGAGACCGGGCACCTGGATGAATCGCCGAAACGCCGTGAATGTGGGCAGATTTGGGTAACTGGCAGGGAACCGAAATTGGTGTGACCCAAAAACCGGGGGATTCTCGCACGAGATGGGAGAGGGCGTGGATGCCTGAAGAACCTCGAGGAGCAAAGTGACATGATCCAGCACGACAGCAGGGGCGGCAGCGACGTGGTGTCGAAACTGGTCGAATTCCAGCAAACCGGCCGGGGATTCGACGGGTTTTGGAGCGAGATTCATCCGATCGTGGTGGACTTCGCTCGGAGGAATCTCGTGAAGATCGGTGTGAGGGTGCGGCCGGCCGATCCCGAAGGGGCGGTGGGCGACGTCGTCAGCGAGACCTGCCTGGCGCTCCGAAAACTGTCGCTTCCCGGGGTCGGTGGTCAGTTCAGGCCCGAGAAGATGAAGAAGCCCGGGCTCTCCGGTGTGCGTGCCTGGCTGTGGCGCGTGGTCAGGAGCAAGGCGGTCAACTGGCAGCGGGACACGATCGGTGGACGGGGCGTGACGGTCAAGCCCGAGGCGGGCCTCGATTGGAACGAGCTGCCTCAGGACGGCGAGGGCATGTCGATCGTCAAGCGGGTCGTCGCCAAGATCGAGCGTCCCGATCTGCTGCCGATCCTCGAGGCATGCATCAACGAGCTGCCGGATCCCGAGCTCCGTCGGATCGTGCGGATGCGGCTCGATGAGGACCTCTCGCAGCGAGGGATCGCGGAGAGGCTCCGGCTGCCACCAGTCACGATCCATCGTCGGCTGCAGGCGGCCTATGCACTGCTTCGACCCCTGCTCGAGGAACGCGGCGTGGACATGTCGTGGGTGGCGGCATGACGTGCGCGTGATGTGCGACTGCGGCCGACATGGCGTTATCGCGCCAGTCCGAGCCCCGTGAGGGCGACGCTGCGCACGCGCCTCCGCCAGCGTTCAGTCCAAGGACGGCAGGAGCCTCAGTTTTCTCCCATACCGGCTGGCCATGTGAATCAATCCAGCCGGATCGGCGTAGTGAGAGCATGACACCCGCAGGCACTGTGCTACGACGATGAAGAGTATTTCGACCATGAGCCCGCGACGGCCGACTCGAGATGAATCCATTCGCGATCGAGCGCGGGGGACGCTCCTCGGGCTCGCGGCAGGTGACGCGGTGGGTACGACCGTCGAGTTCAGGCCGCGAGGCGCGTTCGAGCCGGTCACGGAGCTGGTCGGAGGCGGTCCGTTCGGGCTCGAGCCCGGCCAATGGACCGATGACACGGCGATGGCGCTCTGTCTGGCGGAGTCGCTGATCGATCGGTGCGGCCACGACGCAGTCGATCAGATGCGTCGCTACGTACGTTGGATGGACGAGGGCTATCTGTCCTCGAACGGCACGTGCTTCGACATTGGCATCACGACCAGGAGTCACATCGACCGGTTCAAGCAGTCGGGAGAGCCTCATGCCGCGCAGGTCGACGAGGACGCAGCGGCCAACGGGTCGCTCATGCGGCTCGCACCCGTCTCGATCCGCTGGTGCCACGAACCAGCCGCGGTGGTCGAGATGGCGGCCGCCTCGAGCCGTCCGACGCATCCGGCGACGCGACCCGTCGATGCCTGCAGGGTGCTCGCGGCGATGACGTCCGCCCTCATTCGCGGCGAGCCGTGGGAGGTCGTGAGCGAGTCCACGTTCTGGACCTGCGGCTCGTTGCATCCGGAGGTGGAGGCGGTTGCGCGCGGCAGTTGGCGTGGCAAGGAACCTCCGGTCATCAGAGGCACGGGATACTGCGTCGCCGCGCTCGAGGCGGCGATCTGGGCGGTGGCTGGGGCCACGACGTTTCGCGAGGCGATCCTGCGGGCCGTGAACCTGGGTGACGATGCCGACACGACGGCGGCGATCGCGGGACAACTGGCCGGTGCCCGGTTCGGCGCGTCCGGGATCCCGCCGCTGTGGCTCGAGCTGCTCACCCTGCGACGCAGGATCGAGTCACTCGCTGATGGGCTGTTCGCTGCGGCGACGGGCCGGCACGATCCCTGGGCATTCGACGATTCGTTTCACGCGTGGTGGGTCGTGCCCGGGAAAATCCTCGCGGGCGAGTATCCGGGCCGTCGCGAGCACGAGCAGCACGACTTCAAGCTGTCGGCTCTGGCCGATGCCGGCATCGACACCATCATCGATCTGACTCGCGGCCGTGACGAGGGGCTCAGGCCGTACGGGAAAGCGTGGAGAACGATCGGCCAGCAGCGTGGCCGTGAGCTCAGGCGGCTCCATTACCCGATCCACGACTGCGACGTCACGACACCCGGGCGCTATGACGAGATCCAGGCCGACATCGAGCGGGAGCTCGCCGCCGACCGACCGGTCTACATCCACTGCTGGGGTGGCGTGGGTCGCACCGGCACCGTGGTGGGGTGGTGGCACGTGTGTGGCGGGGCGACAGCGGACGAGGCGCTCGCCCGCATCGCAGCTGCTCGCGCGGGCACCCGCAAGGCCGAACGCCCGTCGCCCGAGATGGACAGCCAGATTGAGATGCTGCGGGTGGCCGAACGGCGCCGGCCTCGCACGTGACCTCAACGGCCGGGCGGATCGCCGAGCCTCAGGCTCCCCACACGCTCGACCAACCGGAGCCGGCCAACGAGCACGAGCCTCCGGGCCGCCATGTCGCCCAGGGCCACGCGTGGTCAGCGTGGAGGTAGGTCCATGTATTACCACTGTCTGTCACTGCAATACGTCGTATGCGGCACGATCCTGCCTCACGACGACGAGACCAACTTGAACCGTCCGTCCTACGAATGGTTGGGGCAGCACTGCGGCTACTGTCCGCAGATCTGGCTGAGTCGCGCCGACATCACGCTGACCGGATATCGGTATACGATCAGCCCCCGATTCAACCGCGGCCGACTGCGACGCGAAGTGGGAGGCTACGTGCTCTTCGGCTTCGACCAGATCCATGGATTTCCGATCGACTACGAGTTTTGGTGGCGATTCGTGCTCAACTCTGCGCTGAATGGTCAGACGCTTGCGGAAGTCGACGAATCGCTGATCTGCAAGCTCGAGTGGTCGCTGCAAGACGTAATCCAGGAAGAAGGTGACGACTTCGATCCGCGCGTCCATCGTCTGTTGATCGGCTGGCGAGAGGAACGCCCGGACCTCGCCGCGTTCCTCCGCAAGCACGCGTTCGTCGAGCGCGACCAGTTCGTGGTGCCGTCGCTCAACCTCAAGACGGCCAAGCGAATCCTCTGTCGCAACGAGCGGCAAAAGAAAGCCCTGCGGCGGATGGGGTTCATCGAGGATCGCATCGAGGTCCGCAACATGCCGCGGTGGTGAGCGGGCGGTTTTTCAGGAGGAGATCGGCATGGGCGTCGTCCATCGCAGGATCGTTCGACCCTTTTCGGGCGCCGGGATTCTGTTCGCGCACCGGGATGCCGGTCGGGACTGTCACGTGCTCCTGTTTCGCCGGAGCATCTCGCCGGATCGCGGCCAGTGGTCGGTGGTCGGGGGCCGGCAGGATGCGGGCGAGTCATTCGAACAGACGGCTCTTCGCGAGGCGGTCGAGGAGGCGCTCTACCCGAACCGTCGGCCCGAGGCCTTTGCGGAGCAGCTTGGTCCGTATCTGTCGCCGACGTTTGACATCGCGACCTGCCGCAAGTCAGTGGTGTGGATCCCGCTTGCGTTCAACTACCACACGTTTCTCGTCGAGTTTGCCGAGCGGCCGCCGCTGACGGCGTTTCAGCCAAACCCGAACGAGTGCGACGCCTGCGCGTGGTTTTCCGCGAGCCGTCTTCCACCCGACGTTCACCGGGGAGTGAGGTGGTCGGTGTGGCAGTTAGGACTGCTGTAGCGCGGTGAAGCAGGCGGTCGCGCGGGCCCGGAGAGGGCTCAGGGACGGTCGCCCAGCCAAAACTCACGGGTCTCGCCCCGTTCGTTGGCCTTCCAGCAGAAGCCGCGGGCCAGGTCGAGGCAGGTCAGCCAGCCGCCGAAGCCCGCCCCCGTGTCGAGGCAGACGGCGTGACCGAGATCGAGCGGCCAGCCCGAGTGCTGGGGCGTGTGCCCGCAGACCATCGTCAGGCCCGACTCGTGCGGCCGGGGCCGGCCGAAATCTTCCCAGTAGAGCATGAAGTCGGGCTGCTCTTCGATCGGCACGTCGGGATAGGCGTTGGCGTGCACGCAGAAGTGCCTGGCCGCCAGGGCGTGGGCCACGAGCCCCGTCTCGAGAAACTCGAGGTGTCTCCGCGGCAGCTCGCGCACGTGCCGCACGCCATAGGACGCGAGAACGGCATCGCCGCCGCAGGCCAGCCACTCCGCGTGGGCTGTGGCGGAGTCGCGGGCGGCGAGCAGCATCAGCTCGTGGTTGCCGCGGAGGGCCGTCAGCCGGCCGGGGGCGTGGCGGCGGATCAGCCACTCGACCACGTCCCTGGAATCGGGGCCGCGATCGACGTGGTCGCCGAGCGTGATCACGAGGTCGGCGGGCGTGATCCGGGCGGCAGCCTCGAGGGCGACGAGCGAGCGGTGGCAGCCGTGGATGTCGCCGATCACGAGGGTTCGCATGCGGAATCGCCGTCGGGGCAGGGGCGTGAAGCTTGAAAGCAGCAGCAGCGTAGCTCCTACGCCGCCGCTCCGGCGCTTCACCCCCGCGTGTCACACCCCGGGAGAATCAGTCATGAAGCCGATCGCGTTCACGAAGGTCGATCTGCCCTACGGGTGGCTCGGGAACATGAGCCCTCATCCGGTCAAATACGACGACAAGTGGTGGAAAACCACCGAGGCCCTGTTTCAGGCGTTGCGGTTCGAGGACCAGGGGATTCGGGAGGCGATCCGGGCGGCACAGTCGCCGATGACGGCGAAGATGATCTCGAAGGCCCGGAAAAACAGGCACCTCCGGCTGGTCGAGCCTGAGAGCCCGGCCGACCTCGACAACATGCGGATGGTGCTGCGGTTGAAGCTGCAGTTTCACCCGAAGTTGAAGGCCGAGTTGCTCGCGACCGGTGAGGCGGTGATCATCGAGGACTGCAGCGCGCGAAAACCGTCAGGCCGGGGCTGCCAGAGGATTGCCGGCGAGTGGGCAGGTGAGAATCTCCTGGGAAAACTCAGGAT
>JBJTBO010000214.1:0-4728 GCA_046091445.1 Planctomycetaceae bacterium
GCGGGCCTCCGTTCACCCCTGCTGTTCGGCGACGGCCGGCGGGTCACGAACGCGTTCGAGTGGTCGGAGCGGCGGCGGGAAATCCGCGGCGCGTGGGACGCGTTGCTCGGCTCCTGGCCGGCGCTCGTCCCGTCGCCACGACTGGAGATCGTCGCATCCGAGCGCCGCGAGTCCTTCACACAGCATCGGGTGCGCGTGCAGGTGGCGGCCGAACAGGTTCTCGACGGCTACCTCCTCGTGCCCGACGGGACGGGGCCGTTTCCCGCGGTCTTCGTGCCGTACTACGAGCCCGAGACGAGCATCGGCCTGCGCGGCGAACATCGGGACTTCGCGCTCCAGTTGACACGGCACGGCTTCGTGAGCCTGGCCGTCGGGTCGCCAGGTGGCGACGCCCGGCTGCCGGACCGCGCCGGAGCCATGTGCCAGCCGCTGGCCTACCTCGGATTCATCGCGGCCAACTGCCACACGGCCCTCGCCGCCCGGGACGACGTCGACCCTCGACGGATCGGCATCGTGGGTCATTCCTACGGAGGCAAGTGGGCCCTCTTCGGATCCTGCCTCGACGACCGCTACGCCTGCGCGGCATGGTGCGATCCGGGCATCGTCTTCGACGAGACGCGCGGGAGCGTCAACTACCAGGAGCCGTGGTACCTCGGCCTGGACGCCGGCCGCACCCGCCAGCCCGGGCTCGTGACCCCGGACAATCCTCGCACGGGCGCCTACGCCGAGCTCGTCGCCCGCGGCCACGACCTCCACGAGCTCCACGCGCTCATGGCACCGCGTCCCTTCCTGGTCTCCGGTGGCTCGGAGGATCCGCCCGCGCGCTGGGCGGCGCTCAACCACGCGGTCGCCGTGAACGAGCTGCTCGGCGTGCACGAGCGGGTCGCGATGGCCAACCGCCCGGCGCATCCCCCGACACCCGAATCGAACGCGCAGATCGTCGCCTTTTTCACGCGGTTCCTCGGCGAGCCGCCCGCCGACGTCGTCGCCGTGGCCCACCGCGGACTGCTCCGCGACGCGCCGGAGAACACCCTGCCCGGTTTCAGGGCCTGCCTCGACGCGCACCTCGGCTTCGAGTTCGACGTGCGACGCAGCAGCGACGGCGCGCTCGTCTGCATCCACGACGACACGCTCGACCGCACCACCGATGGCACGGGGCCGGTGGCCGCCACGACGCTCGACGACCTGCGCGCGCTCGACGCAGGGGGCTGGTTCGCACCGGCGTTCCGCGGGATGCGAGTGCCGACCGTCGACGAGATCATGGCGCTCATCGCCGCCCATCCGGCCGCTGCCGGCCTCTACACGGTCGACATCAAGGTGGACGACGACGAGGTGGAGCGCGACCTCGTCGCGATCGCCGGACGGCACGGCGTGCTCGACCGCCTGCTCTTCATCGGACGGGCCATCGACCACCCCGACGTGCGTCGCCGACTCCGCAGCGCGGATGCCGGGTGCCATGTCGCGGCCCTCGCGAGCCGTCGCGAGGACCTGCCCGACGCCATCGCCGCAGCGGACGCCGATTGGGTGTACCTCCGCTTCGTGCCCACGACCGACGACGCCAGGGCGATCCGCGCCGCCGGCCGGCGCACGATCGTGGCCGGGGCAGCGGTGGCGGGGCCCGCGGAGGACCCGTGGCGCGAGGCCGTCGCCGCCGGCGTCGCGGCGGTCCTGACCGATCACCCGATCGCCCTGCGGCGGGTCGCGGCGGTCACGCGACGGCCCTCCCCGGCAACGCCGCCGGGGTCCGCGCCGTAGACTGCCGGAATGTTCTGGATCGCCTGGAAGATGCTCGTCGGCAATCAGGTCAAGTACCTCGGCATCGTCTTCGGCGTCGTGTTCGCCGCCCTGCTCATCGCCCAGCAGTCGTCGATCTTCTGCGGTCTGATGCAGCTGACCGTCAGCCTCATCCGCGACGTGCAGGGACCGGGGATCTGGGTGATGGACGGCCACGTCCAGTTCGTCGACGACATCAAGCCCCTGTCCGACAACGAGCTCTTCCGCGTGAAGGGCGTTCCCGGCGTCGACTGGGCGGTGCGCTTCTACAAGGGCATCGCCCGCGCTCGGCTCGAGGAGGGTACCTACGAGCAGATGACCGTCCTGGGGCTCGACGACGCCACGCTCATCGGTGCCCCGGATCGCGTCGTCATGGGATCGATCGGGGACCTGCGTCGGCCCGACGCGGTGATCATCGACGAGGCCGGCTACAAGCGGATCTGGCCCGGTGAGCCCTATCGCCTCGGCCGCGTGTTCGAGATGAACGACCACCGGGCCATCGTCGTCGGGATCACGAAAGCGAGCCGCACGTTCCAGAGCTTCCCGATCCTCTACACCCGCTACAGCCAGGCCGTCCGGTTCGCGCCACCGGAGCGCAAGGTGCTGTCGTTCATCCTCGCCCAACCGCGGCCGGAGCTCGACCCGCGGGAGGTGTGCCGCCAGATCGAGGCCCAGACGAGGCTACAGGCGCTGACGCGGGATGAGTTCCTCTGGAAGACGATCCGCTACTACCTCGTGAAGACGGGCATTCCCGTGAACTTCGGCGTGACCGTCCTGCTCGGCTTTCTCGTCGGCACCGCGATCGCCGGACAGACGTTCTACCTGTTCACCGTGGAGAACATCCGCCAGTTCGGCGCCCTCAAGGCCATGGGCACGGGAAATGGGACGATCCTCCTCATGGTGCTGTCCCAGGCGCTCAACGTCGGCCTCGTGGGGTACGGCGTCGGCGTCGGCCTCGCCGCCGGCTTCGGGTGGTGGAGCGGGACGACCACACGGCTGTCGTTCTTCATGCCGTGGCAGGTGCTGGCGTTGACGGCGGCGGCCGTCTTCCTCATCGTGCTGGCGGCGAGCGTGCTCTCGGTCCGCAAGGTGCTCGTCCTCGATCCCGCGATCGTCTTTCGGGGTTAGAGCCGGGCAGGTCGGACGCCGGGCCCGCCGGCGCCCGAAGTCAGGGAGATTCGTGCATGGCCATCGCGACGCCCGACCTCTCACCGGCGACGCCCCGGGTGCGACGGCTCACGCGTCGCAGCACGTTCGGCGACATCCTCACGCAGTACGGGCTGCCGCTTCTCGCCGCCGCGCTGCTCGCGTTCGCCGGCTGGTACGTCTGGACGAAGCGCGTCGTCGTCGTCTCCCCGCCGCCGCCCATCCAGCCGTCCCACAGCCCGTTCGCGACGACCCTCGCCGCGGCGGGCGTCGTCGAGGCCCAGACGGAGAACATCGCCGTCGGCTCCGCGACTCCGGGTGTCGTGACGCAGGTGCACGTCCAGGTGGGGGACGAGGTCACGCCTGGAACGCCGCTCTTCCGGCTCGACGACCGACCGCTGCAGGGAGAGCTGGCCGTGAAGCGGGCCGCCGTCTCGGAGTCGAAGAGCCAGCTCGTGCGGCTCGAGGCGGAGCCCCGCAAGGAGAAGATTCCGGTGCTCGTGGCCCAGGTCAACGAGGCGCAGGCGGCGGTCGTGCTCGCCGAGGATGCACTCCGGCGATCCGAGGAGACGTTCGCCAAGAAGGTCTCGACCGAGCAGGACCTCGTCTCGAAGCGCGAGCTGCTCGCCGGGGCGCGGGCCCAGTTCGAGAAGGCCACCGCCGATCTCGACCTGCTCAAGGCGGGCTCGTGGGAATATGACCGCGACGTGGCGCGATCCTCCGTCTCGAAGGCCGAGGCCGAGGTGCAGCGGATCGAGACCGATCTCGATCGTCTCATCGTTCGTGCGCTCGTCGCCGGCCGCGTCCTGCAGGTGAACGTGCGGCCCGGCGAGTACGTCGGTGCGCCACCCGGCCAGCCGCTCGTCGTCCTCGGCAACGTCGACAAGCTTCACGTGCGCGTCGACATCGATGAGTTCGACATTCCCCGCTTCCACGAGTCGGCCACGGCGACGGCGGTGCCACGGGGCAATCTGCAGCAGCGGTATCCCCTCGAGTTCTTTCGCGTCGAGCCGTTCGTCGTGCCGAAGAAGTCGCTCACCGGAGAGACGACCGAGCGGGTGGACACCCGCGTGCTCCAGGTGATCTACACGTGCGACCCGGTCGGTCTGCCGCCGCTGTTCGTCGGTCAGCAGATGGAGGTGTACATCGACGCAGGGCCCGCGGGGAGCGGGCCCGCCGGCGACGAGCGGCCCGCGACGGCAGCGCCGGCCGAGGCCCGCCCGGCCGCGGAGCCATCCGGTGGGGTGCCCCGGTCGCCGTGAATCCCGGCCGTCGGCCGCATGTCGCGGGCGTTGCGATTGCAGCGCCGCGAGCCCCGGATGACACTTGAGGCATGATCCCGGTCCGGTCGCCGCGCGGCCGGCCGTGCACAGCCGACGGAGCGTTCGCGATGTACCGCACTGCGGAGAACCGCCGCCGCGGAGCGTGTCGGCCGGCAGCCCGCCGCCTGCCCGCCGCGCTCGTCGGCATGGTGGCCGTGGCGTGGGTCGCACCGCTCCAGGCCGCGTCCCCGGTCGACTTCACGCGGGACGTGGCGCCGATCCTCGTCGCACGATGCCTCGAGTGTCACGGGGGCACGCAGCCGGAGGGAAGTCTCAGGCTCGTGGACCACGACGGCCTCCGTCGCGGGGGCGACACCGGTCCGGCGATCGTTCCGGGAGCGTCCGCCGCAAGCCTGCTCTGGCAGCGTGTCGCGGCCGACGAGATGCCGCCGAAGCATCCGCTGCCCGCCGAGGAAAAGGACGTGCTCGCGCGTTGGATCGACGCCGACGCACCATGGGAGGGTGGAGCGCTCGACCTCTATTCCGT
>JBJTBO010000215.1:0-3141 GCA_046091445.1 Planctomycetaceae bacterium
ATCGCGGAGCGGAAAGTCGTCCCAGCCGGGAAGGTTCCCGGCGCGGACGATCGTGCCGAGCGGAATGTCGAGCGGCCCCGGCGAGCCGAGTCCCGCACCGGCCACGTCGCTTGGCCTCAGCCCCGCCCGCGCGACGAGGCCCACGACCGCACGGCCCATCCGCTCCGCCGCGTCCTCGGCGCCGCGCCCGGCATGCGTCTCTTCCGTGTGGAACGCGACGAGTCGGCCCTCGTCGTCGACCAGCGCCACCTTGATGTTGGTGCCGCCGAGATCGACGCCGGCCCAGAAGGGCGGCTTCGCCACGGCGATCGGCACGAGATCCTGACGGTGCGCCATGCGTCCGGGCCGTCAGGCGTCGGCCGGCAGGCGACTGACCTCGACCGTCGGTGTCGGGCCGGTGCAGGCCTTCATGAACTCGACGAGGTCGGCCTTGTCCTGCGGCGTGAGGTTGAGCGGCTTCATCTTGTCGCTCAGGTGCGGGTTGGGATGGCCTCCCCTGTCATACCACTCCACCACCTCCGCGAGCGTGGCCACGGACCCGTCGTGCATGTACGGCGCGGTGAGCGCGACGTTGCGCACCGTCGGCGTCTTGAACGCCCCGGTGTCCTTCGGGTCCTTGGTGACGACGAAGCGGCCGAGGTCGGGATTCTCCTTCTGCATGCCGATCCCGAGGTTGTGGTACTTCTCGTCGGCCAGGTTCGCACCCACGTGGCATGCGGTGCAGTTGGCCTTCCCGAAGAAGAGGTCGCGTCCCCGGTTGGCCGCCTCGCTCATCGGATGGTCCGCGGCGGCCTTCTTCGCCGCGGCGAACTTCGCGGCGAGCTCCTCATCTTCCGCGATGTCCTCCGGATCCATCGCCGCGAACGGGCGCAGCTGCTCGCCGAAGTCGAAGGGCGCCGGCGCGGTGACGAGCACGCGCTCGAAGGCGGCGATCGCCTGACCGACGCGGTCGATCGTCAGTTCGCCGAACACCGCCTCGAACTGCCGGCGGTAGACCGGCATGCCGCCGAGACGCTTGACGACCCCCTCGTGCGTGAACCCCATCTCGATCGGGTTGGCGATCGGGCCCACGGCCTGGGCCTCGAGCGAATCGGCACGGCCGTCCCAGAACTGCGCGCCGGACAGGATCCTGTTGAACGACACCGGCGAGTTCCTGCCACCCGCCTGACCTCGGATGCCGACACCGGTGGGCGTGTGCGCCGAATAGCCCATCGACGGATCGTGACACGACGCGCACGAGATCGTGTTGTCGGCCGACAGCCGTGGATCGAAATAGAGCTGACGACCGAGCTCGATCTTCGCCCGCGTCAGCGGATTCGCGTCGAGCCCGGTGATCTGCCCCGCTCCCTGCGACAGCCCGAGCGGGAGGATCGGGTCGATCGGTCGGAAGTTCTTCTCGTCCGCGAGCCACCCCTCGATCTGCTCGAGCGTGATCGGACCCGTCCCCGGCACACCTGAGGTCAGCGAAGGGTCGCCGAGCGCGACCTGCTCCACCGGTCCGAGCGGAGTCGGCTTGAGCGACTTCGACGAATCGGCCGGCTTCGCCTGAGGCTTGGGTTCGGGCTTCGGCTCGGGGGCGGGCTCAGGTTTTGGCTCTGGCTTGGGTTCAGGTTTGGCTTCGGGCTTGGGTTCTGGTTTGGGTTCTGGCTTGGGTTCCGCCTTCGGCTCTGGCTTGGGGTCGATCGATTTGGCAGCGTCGTCGATCGCCTTGTCCGCGGCCGCCTTCGACTGATCGGCGGCTGCCTTCGACTCGTCCATCGCCTTGCGCGGTTCCTCGACCGCCGCCGGCTTCACCTGCTCCGTCTCGATCACCTCCACCGTCTCGACGACGCTGCCTCCCGGCTTCGCGCCAGGCTTGGTGGCCGGGGCACACCCCGCGAAAGCCACGATGACTGCCAGGGCCACGGACGAGGCCCCCATCAGGCGTGCTTCCGGCAGGCACCCGTCGCGTGAGCCGCCGCAGCGGTCGACGGTGAGGAGGGGGAGGTGCGAACGAGAAACGGCGGGGACAGCGTGGCTCACGGTTCACTCTCCAGATCGCGGGAGACATCGGGCACGATCGACCAGGACAGCACCAGTGTAGGCGCCGGCGACGGCCGGGTGGAGCCGCGTCGTCAGTCCGCGAAGGCCGGCGTCACGAGCCACTCGAGCTCGCCCGGCTGTCCGGGACCGTCATCGAGGCGGATCGCCGCCACGGCACCCTTTTGCATCCGCACGGCCGCGGTGCCGTCGCCTACCGTGAGGGCGACCAGCCGCCCCACCGAAGGCGCGTGACCGACCCACGCGACACGTTCCGCATCCCGCTGCACGGTCCACTCGACGAGGGCCTCCCAGTCGGCCGACGGGGCGAGGGCATCGACCACCTCCACCCGCGGTCCACCGCCGAGTTCCTCCGCGAGGATCTCCGCGGTCTCCCGGGCGCGGACCAGCGGGCTCGTCGCGATCACGTCGACCTCGACGCCCGCGGTCCCGATCCGCCGCACGAGCCGCGCGAACGCCTTGCGTCCCTTCTTCGTGAGTCGACGCGCGAAGTCATCGGGGCCGTCCTCGGCGACGGCATGGCGGATGACGTAGAGACGGGTGGTGAGCACGGACATGAACACGATTCTGCGGTACGGCGCCGCGTCGGGCAACCTCGCGCGTACGCGGTGGACGGTCCCGCCGACCGCGACCGCTCAGGCCCGGCGCCAGATTTCGTCCCACGGCACACCCGCCGCCCCCACCACCGCGGCCGCGGCGGACCGCCAGCGGGCCGCGTCCTCCGGATACCCGGCCGTCGGCCCCAGCCCGGGCGCGAGCCTCACCCAGTGCTCGTTGAAGGCACGCATCGCCAGTTCGCGGACGTACTTCGCCACCACGCTCGCGACCGCGACCGGCGCGGCCGCCTCCGCGCGCACGCGAAACTCGATCCGCACGGCGATGTCCGGGAGCGTGTACGCCGACCGGGTGGCAGTCTCCTCGTCGACCTGCACGAGCGGCGAGCCGAAGTGGCGCACCAGGAGCGGCGCGTAGCGTTTGCGGCCGCCGTGCCGGTCGCAGCAGATGACGGCTGGCTCGGCCGATCGCACCGACCGCACGACGAGGTCGAGCGTCGCCTTCGAGAGCACGTCGGACTTGTTGAGGCCGGCGTCGAGCTGGGCA
>JBJTBO010000216.1:0-18201 GCA_046091445.1 Planctomycetaceae bacterium
TGCTCGCCGACTGCCAGTTTCGGCGGTGCAAGACGCCGGGGCTCACCGTCGCTGGAACCATCCGCGGCTCGGGCTGGACGGCGAGCGACCTCGGCGACGCGGCCCTCGCGGCCGCGACCCTCGAACGGGCGGCGTTTCGGGAGGGCACGTTCTCCGCGGCCGCCGCCCTGCCCGCATCGTGCGGCGGCACCGATTTTTCGCGGAGCACCCTCGCCGGCGTCGATCTCTCCGGCCGCAGGTTCGCAGCCGCCGACTTGAGCCGCGCCGATCTCTCCGGAGCCCGGTGTGCGGAGGCCGACTTCGCGGGGGCGAACCTCACGGGCGCCGTGGCCGCCGGCGCCGACCTCGCGCGGGCCGTGCTCGAGCAGGCCGTGCTCGCCGAGTGCGTGCTCCGCGGGGCGGTGCTCGACGGCGCCGATCTGCGGATGGCCGACTGCCGGGAGGCCGACCTCACCGACGCGGTCCTCGGCTCGGCCGACCTCTCCGGGGCGAGTCTCGTCGGCGCCCGCCTCACGGGCGACCCCTTCACCGCCACCACGCGGCTCAAAAACTCCTGGCAGGGGGCGTCATTCGCGGGCCATGACTTCCGCGGCCGCTCGTTCGGCGAGGAGGAGTATCTCGACTGCGACCTCTCCGGCACGGCCTTCGACGAGGGCGTGTTTCTCGACAGCACGTTCGAGCGGTGCCGGCTCGGCGGCGCGTCGCTCGCCGGGACGGGTCACACCCGCACCACGTTTCGCGACTGCGATCTTGCCGCCGGCTCCTTCGCCGGGGCGCTGCTCTTCCGGGTGGATTTCACGGGGTCGGATCTCGCCCGCTGCGATCTCACCGGAGCCGACGTGCAGTGGACGAACTTCGACGGCCGCGACGTGCGGTCGCTCGTGCTCGCGGGCGCGGTCTTCTCGCATGCCAGTTTCGACGGCGCGAACCTCGCGGAGATGAAGCTCGACAACCTGCGGTTCATCGACTGCTCGTTCGCCGGGGCCGACCTCACGAACGTCGATCTCCGCGGGGCGGTGATCGAGCGGTGCAGCTTCCGCGGGACGAAGCTTGCCGGCGCGGTGCTCACCGGCTGCCGCGGGGCGCATGCCAACTTCACCGCGGCCGATCTGTCAGCGACGAAACTCTCCGGCGCCGACCTCCCGTTCGCCGTGTTCGCCGACGCGAATCTCGCCGGGGCGGACCTGACCGGTGCGACCATGACGCAGTCGAACTGGCAGCGGGCCGTCGCCACGGACGTGTCGTTTCAGTCGGCGGATCTCGCGCGGGCGGACTTCGCACACGCCGATCTCTCGCGGGCCACGTTCGCCGCCGCCAGGCTCAATCACGCCAAGCTGCACGCCGTCAGCGACGAGGGGACCGACTGGGCCGACGCCGACGTCACCGGCGCGATCGACACCGACCACGCCCGCCTCGCCGCGGAGGAGTGGGCGATTCCCGACTGACCGCTGGTGCGACGGCGACTCAGTCGTCACGAGGGCCTCGTGGGCCCGCAGTCCGCGCGATCCCATCAACGGCGACTGCGCTTGTCGTCGTAACCGAGGGCTCGTGGGGGCGCTGCGTGCAGCGGTTGTGTCGGTTGAGACCGCTCTACCAGATCGTGGTGAGCGGCACCTGGAGCGACCCGCCGAGCGCCGGGGCCGGGTCGGTCGGCGGCTCGAGCCGATATGTGCCGTCCACCGGGCGATACCGCTCGAGCTTCTGGTTCTCAGGATCCGCAATCCAATACTCCATGACCCCCGTCCGCTCGTAGAGTTGCTTCTTCAAGTCGGTGTCATGAGACGCCGTGGACGGTGAGAGAATCTCGACGATGAGATTCGGCACTCCGTTGATCTTGGTCGGCGTGATCATGCGAGCGCGATCCTTCAGCACGACGATCAGGTCCGGCTGGACGATGTCGTGGTCGGTGAGTTGCACATCGCAGGGCGCATTGAACACAAGCCCGAGGCCGGCCAGTTCGATCTGGGTGTAGAGCTGATGCTGAAGCCGCTTCGATGCGGTCTGATGGGCCGTGGATGGGGCGGGTGTCGCGTAGTGGTCTCCGTCGATGATCTCGTGCCGCCGTCCGTCGTTCGGCAGGCAGCAGTACTCCCGATATCCGAACCGCGTTCGCGGCCGGCCGGCGGGTTGACTCAACGACGCTGGGCCGATGTCGGTAGACATGCCATTCCCCCCGCCCGTGATCATGCTCTCGCGCGAGCCATCGTGCGTATTTCGTGAATGAAGAGACTCACTCGACCGACACGACTTCGTCGGTGGTCTGGATCGTGATCTCGCCGCCCCAGGCGCACATGCACTTGCTCGCGGCGTCGAGGGCCGCGAAGCCCGCCGGCCCGAGCGTGACCATCGGGTCGCCGGGTGCCCAGGGCGTGGTGACCGGCACGCAGGGCATCGGCGTGAGCACGCCGAGCGCCGCGGCCGTGGCGGCTGCCACCTCGGGGTTGGCGGGCGACCGGCACATCCCGAAGGGCGGGATGTTTTCCATCGGCGCGAAATCCATGATCGTCGCGGCCACCGGCGCCACGGCCGACACGGTCGGGGCCGTCGTGCAGATCAATGTCGAGGGGGTCATCCCCATCGTGCACTTGAGCATCGACCCCATGTTGACGAGTTTTCCTGCCATCACGCCATCCTCACACAAACGACGACCGGGCGTCACTCCGTCCGCGGCGAGCCGCCGGCCTTCTCGCAATGTCCGGCCGTCGTGGAGCGGTGTCAATCGCCGATCCCAGGCCGAAGACGGTCCTCACGGACCGGGTGCTTGCCGCACGTCCCCGAGGCCCTATAACCAAGGCTTATTCGCGGTTTTCTCCGACAGGACCGACTTCATGGCGTCACCGCAATCCACGGCTGCCCACGTGGTGCGCGGTGTGGCCGTACAGGGCGTCGGGCCGCTCGGTGACGCCGAGCTCGCGTCGTTCCGCTACCGCGAGTCGCTCGGTGCGCCCTTCGAGGGCGTGCTCGAGCTGCGGAGCGACACGTTCGATGCCGATCTCGGAAGCCTGCTCGGCAAGCCGATCACGGTGACGGTGCCGTTGCCAGAAGGTGGCCAGCGGCACTTCAGCGGCCTCTGCCTCGAAGCCGAACAGACCGGAACGCTCGGCGACCTCGCCACCTACCGGGCCGTGATCGTGCCGTGGATCCGGCTCCTCGAGTTCGGCTCGGACTGCCGGATTTTTCAGGAGAAGTCGGCCAAGGAGATCGTGACCTCTGTCTGCGACACGCTCGGCTTCAGCGACTACCGCACATCGGGAATCATCGGCGACCTGCCGGAGCTGCCATTCTGCGTGCAGTACGACGAATCCCATGCGAACTTCGTGCATCGCCTGATCGAGCGGTTCGGCGTCTGGTACGGCACCGAGCACCGCGACGGCGGCCACACGGTGGTATTCGCCGACTCGAACTCCTCGGCGAAGCCGTTTCCCGGGTACGAGAAGGTTCGCTACGCCGTGAGTGATGCCGACGCCGCGGACGTCGAGCACGTCTACCGCTGGCGGAGCATCCGCCGGATGGAGACGGGCAAGGTGTCGCTCAAGGACTACACCTACACCGACCCCAAGTCGACACTCGAGACGCAGGACACGGCACAGCACTCCTATCCTCATGGCGACATCGAGTGGTTCGAGTATCCGGGTCTTTACACGAAGGACAGCGATGGCAACGCCGTCGCCCGCATCCGGATGGGGGAACGCGCCTGCCGGGAACAGGTCTTTGCGGGCGAGGCGCGCTCGTACGGCCTCGCGGCCGGATCGACGTTCAAGCTCGACGGCCATCCGCGCGGCGACCAGAACGCCTCGTACCTGATCACGGCGATCGACTTTCGCCTCGATCCGCACGGGGCGACCGATCGGGGCGGGCCGGCGTCCGGTGCGTTCGCCTGCAGCTGTTCGTTCGAGGCGATTCCGGCGGACGTCGACTACCGGCCGCGCCGGAAGACGCCCGTCCCGCAGATCGCCGGGCATCAGACGGCGGTCGTCGTGGGGCCGCCCGCCCACGACCCGAAGTCGCCGTACACCGATGAATACGGCAACATCCGCCTGCAGTTCCGCTGGGATCGCCACGGGCAGGACAACGAGAAGAGTTCGTGCTGGATCCGCTACCACCAGATCGCGGCCGGGCCGAGCTGGGGTGCGGTGTTCGTGCCGCGGATTGGCTGCGAGGTGACCGTGGTCTTCGAGGGAGGCGATCCCGACCGGCCACTGGCGATCGGCGCGCTCTACAACCAGGACAATAAGCCCCCCACGTCGCTCCCGGGCGAGGCGAAGACGTTCGCGATCCAGGACGACGGCGGCAACTACCTGACGCTCAAGCCCGACGAGGGCAACCAGGTGGTCACGGTCTACTCGCCGATCGATACGACGAAACTCGAGGTCGGCAAGACCTGATGCACCCACCCAGGCTGTCGCGCACGCAGCCCGAACCGGAGGAGGGAAGCCATGGCGGTGACCTGGGGTCAGATGGCCAAGTCGCTCTTCGAGGGCCAGACCTGGGAGGAGTCGGTTGCCATCTGGAAGGTGTCAAACGTGCTCGGCTGGAGCATGTCGAGCATCGTGGGCTGGTACATGTGCAACTACGGCATGATCAAGACGCAGCTCATGCTCGGCTTCGAGCGCAAGATCAACATGCTCTACAAGTATGAATGGTATCTGACGCAGCCGACGAAGGTGCTTGTCGATGGAGAGGGCAAGATCGATCTGGCGAAAACAAGGAAAGTCACGCCGTCCCTTCAGTGGCGAACACTCTTCACCGCGACGGAATCAGCAACGCACGATCAGGCAGCCGCGGAGAAAACGCTCAAGAGCGCCAACACGACCGAGACTGTCGCGGGCATCAAGACTGAGACTTATGGGACGCACACCATGACCGTCACGCTCGGCGACAGCACCGAGGTGATCAACGTGGGAAACAAATGCATCGCGGTGCTCCTTGGTTCCCTCCAGCTCAGTGCACCAGCAGAGGGCGTGGAACTGATGGCCGGGGGATCGTCGATGCAAGTGCTGCCGGCTTCGGTGACCATAAGCGGCCCCATCATCAACCTCGGGTGACCGTCTCGATCGCGGGTCGTGGGTGCGGTCGGCATGAAAATCCTCAATCGCAACCCCGAGATCCTGGTGCCGACCTGGCTGGTCGGACGGTTCGGCCCGGAAACGACCGGTGATCGGCCACTCGACGGTGCCTTCATCGTCAAGGCGACGTTTCAGATCGGGGCCGACGGTCCGCTCATCCCGCGGGAGGGCGGGCCGCTCCAGCCCGAGGGCGACCGCTGGATCGGCGATGATCCCGCGCTCGGCCTCGCCCATGCCTCCGACTTCGTGCCGACCAAGCCGCGGGGCGAATACACCGTCGTCGGCACCGCGTACAGGCCACGGCTGTCGCCTGCCAATCAGTTCGCGGTCGCCGTCGAGGTGGCGGGCAGGCGGAAGGAGCTGATGATTTCCGGCCCGCGCGTCTGGGAGGAGACGCTCTTCGGCCATCGGCCCGGTGCGCCGGGCTACGTCGAACGCCAGCCACTCACCTACGCCGCCGCGCTGGGTGGACCGCAGGATCCCGCCAATCCCATCGGCGTCGGCCGGGCCGTGGAGGCGATGCCGCGGATCGAGGATGCGGATCATCCGATCACCTCGCCGCGTGCCGACGCGCCGCCGGCCGGCTTCGGACCGCTGGACCGCGCGTGGCGGCAGCGGCGGCTCTCGCTCGGCGCGTTCGGCCCGGGCTGGATCAAGGACCGCTGGCCGTGGCTGCCGCAGGGATTCGATCCTGACTTCTTCATGGCGGCTCCACCCGACCAGCGGCTCCCCGGGTTCTTTCGCGGTGACGAGCCGTTTGGTTTCGAGAATCTTGTGGCGGACAACGCGGACGTGCGCACGCAGCTGCCGGGCATCCGCGTCCGGCTCTTCGTGCTCCACAAGACGGGCCCTCGGCTGCACGATCCACCCGGCGCATTCGCCGAGGTGCCGCTCGCGCTCGACACGGTCGCCGTCGATCTCGACGCCCGGACCTTCGTCCTCGTGTGGCGGGGCATCTGCCCGGTGATGTCGCTGGCGCTTCGGGACGTGGCGAGGATGCTGCTCTTTGCCGAGCCGCTCGGCGCGGCCGACCAGCCGCTGTCCCACTATCGTGCCTGGCTCGACGAGGGCGATGGAGCGCGGGAGCCGCCGCCGACCGCGGCCGTGAGAGTCGCGGCCCGCAAAAAGGCCCAGGCCGAGGCCGAGGCGATGAAGGCGGAGATCAAGGAATCGATCCGGGCTGGGATGACCTATCCCGCCGAGGTTCGTGAACAGCTCGTCGCGATGGTGGCCGACGTGAAGGCGAAGCGATCGCTCGTCCGCGACGGGTCGAAGCTGCCCGATCTCGGGCCGGCCCTCGCGACGTACGACAAGAAGGGGGCCAGGATCGAGGCGGCCCGCGCGGAGAGCCTCGCGCTCGCCCGGCCGACGCGGGCCAAAGTGGAGGCGATCCTCGCGGCGGCGACCGGCCCGGGCGAGGACCCCACCACGCCGGCGGCCCTGCGGCAGCAGCTCGCCGTGATGCTCGAGCTGGTGAAGAGCCAGGCCAAGACACAGGCCGCACTCCGCGGCCGGCTGCAGGCGGCTGTCGAGCAGACGATCGCGAAGCAGGAGGAGCTGATCGCCTTTCGCGAGAAGCTCGACGCCGAACTCGCAGCCAACACGGCGAAGATCGATGCCGCCCTGCCGAAGTGGGCCCTCCGTGAGCCGCTCGACCCGGACGCGCCGGTCGATCCCGAGGCAGCCCGTCGCGAAGGCATCGAGCACATGGACGTGTCGGGGTTCGATTTCTCCGGGCTCGATCTGGCCGGCGCGGACTTCCGCCACGCGATCGCCGTCGACGCGCGATTCGTGGCGGCGAAGCTCGCCGGAGCCGACTTTACGGCCGCCGATCTGACAGCGGCGGACTTCACGCGGGCCGATCTTTCGCGGGCGAATCTTGCGGGGGCCGACCTCACGACGGCCACGCTCTCCGGTGCCACACTCGCCGGCGCGAACCTCACGGGCGCCAAGCTTGCCGACCTCGACCTCGTCGGGCTCGATCTGACGGGAGCCGTCGCGCCGCAAGCCGACTTTTCGCGGGCGAATCTGGAGCGGGCGCGATTCGACGGAGCGATGCTCGAGCGGGCCACCTTCGCCGAGGCCACGCTCACCGCCGCGCGGTTCGCCGGCGCGAGGCTCGCCAATGCCTCGCTCGCCGGCGCGCACGCGGCGAACGCCGACTTTTCCGAGGCCGACCTGACGGCGATGCGATCGGGCCAGGGCGCCGACTTCGCCGACGCCTGTTTCCGGCGGGCTCGGGCCGCCGGCTCCGTGTGGGAAGACGCGCTCGTGGACCGGGCCGACTTCAGCGGGGCACTCCTCGACCGGGCGAACTTCACCCAGGCCTTCGGCCGAGGCACGCGCTTTCGAGCATGCCATCTCGCCGATGCGACCTTGGACGACGCGGTGCTCGTCGACGCGGTGCTGTCGGAGTCGCGACTCCTGCGGGCGAGCCTCGTCAGGGCCGATCTCACGCGAGCCCGCTGCATGGGCGCAAACCTGTTCGCGGCGGGCCTCTGGAACGCCGTGCTCATCGACACGGCTTTTGGCGGAGCCAACCTCGGCCGGGCCGCGACGGCCGGTGCCGTTCGCGAGAGCCCTGGGCCGGTGCGGGGTGACGTGTGACGGACATGCGGTTCGCAGCGCCGGTGATTCCGCACGACGTCGAGCGACGGATCATCGTTCCGGCCGAGGCACGTCGACTCGCCGTCCGCGGCGGGTCGCTCGCCGCCTGCACGGTGCGTGGTGCCGACTTCTCGGGCCGCGATCTCACCGGCATCGACCTCCGGCATGCGGTGCTCCACGAGGTGACGCTCGCCGGCTGCGATCTTTCGCGAGCGCAGCTCGGCTGGACCGTGTTCACCGACTGCGACCTCTCCGGCTGTCGGGCCACGGGGCTCGTCTGCGACCACACGGCCTTCCAGGGGGGCACGCTCGCCCGGGCGGCCTGGACCGACGCCACGATCACGCGCTCGATCCTCGGGTGCACGCTCGACGGCGCCGTGTTCGACGAGTGCCGGCTCGACCACACCGCGATCGTCACCACGACGGCCGCGGGGCTGCGGCTCTCGCGGTGCACCTGCGACACGCTCGCCCTCAGCGCGTGCCAGTGCCCGGGGCTCGTGCTTTCGGCCACGACGATCCGCCGCGGCATGATCAACGGCTGCGACTTTGGTGACGGCCTCTTTCAAGAAGCGCGGTTCGAGGATTCGATCGTCGGCAACTGTCGGTTCTCGGGGGGCGACCTCGCCGGCCTCACGCAAGAGAAGACCATGTTCACCGGCTGCGACTTCTCGGGAGCGACGGTGCTGCCGGCCAGCTGCGACGACTGGTGGCTCAGCCGCTGCGACTTCACCGGCTGCGATCTCTCGGGCCGCTCGTTCCGGCGGCTCGTGGGCGGCGACTCGATCTTTGCCCGGGCCAGCCTGCGCTCGGCGGTCTTCGCGCCGGCGAACCTGGGGAGGGGCGTGCTGACCGATGCCGATCTCGCCGGGGCGGATCTCTCGAATGCCGACCTGCGGGCCGCCGATCTCACGCGGGCCCGCTGCGACAAGGCGAACCTCGCCGGCTGCCTGCTCGGCGAGGCGGTGCTGACGGCTGCGTCGCTCGCGCGAACGTCCCTCGTCGGGGCGTCGCTGGCGAAGGCGACGTTCGAGCCGGCGTCGCTTCGGCGGGCTGACCTCTCCCGCACGCGGTACGAAGAGGCCGACTTCGCGGCCGCCGACTTCTCCGGGCTCGACCTCACCGGCATGGCGTTCGTTCGCTGTCGGCTCAACGGGGCCCGCTTCGACGGCTGCCGGCTCGGGCAGACCGTCTTCGAAGGGTCGAGCCTCACCGGGGCGAGCTTCGCCTCCACGGTCCTCGACCATCCGGTGTTCACCGGCGCCGATCTCGCACGGGCCAACTTCAGTGACGCCACGTTCGAGTGGGGCGACTTCCGCGGGGCGACGCTCACGGGAATCATCTGGCGGCGGACCCGGCTCCACCGCACGTCGTTCGACGGCCTCCCCTTCGACCCGGCGGGGGTCGACGCGGCCGTGTTCGACACCTGCACGTTCCGCGGCGTGTCGCTCGCCGGCGCGACGCTCACCGGGCTCGACCTGCCTGGGTCGGTGTTCGCGGGTGCCGATCTCTCGGGGGCCGACCTCTCGGATTCGAATCTTGCCCACGCGAGCTTCCCGAACGCGAATCTGGCCGGGGCAAGCCTCGCGCGGGTGACAGCCGAGGGATGTCTCCTCGACGCCGCCGACCTCACCGGGGCCGACTGCCGCGGGGCGGTGCTCCGCGGTGCGAGCCTGGCCGGGAGCCGCTGCGGGCAGGCCGACTTTTCGGACGCGACGCTCACGGCCACCAACTGGGAGGCCGCGGACCTCACTGGCACGTCGTTCGCCCGCGCGAAACTCGATCACGCGAGCCTGGTGCATGCCGTGGCGTCAGCCACGACGTTCGACCGGGCCGATCTGAGCCACGCGAACCTGCACGGGCTCGACGAAGCTCTGGCAACCTGGAACGGCGCGGTCCTCGACCACGTCCGCCGCACCGACCGCGACCTGCTCGATGCCGAACGGTGGATGCCTCCGCCGCTCGAGTCGTAAACACCCGGCACGAGAAGCCTGCCGGCCATGCTGCAACTCCTGCCCTACTACGCCCGCGTGCTCGGCCCGACGGGCCTCGTGACCGTGGTGCTCATCCCCTGTGGGCTCGTCGGCATGGTCGCGGTGGCGGCCGCCGACGATCCGGCTGTCGCCGTCGCCGTCACGGCACTCGCCGGCGGGTTCACCGCGGCGCTGGTCGGCTCTTTTCTGTGGCGGCTCCGGCCCGCGGCCGAGGGCCTGCGGCTGGCGACCATCGGCCGGCCCGCCCGGGCGCGGATCGACACCATGGAGGAGACGGGCGTCACGGTCGGCACGTCGTTCCTCGTGCGCTTTCACCTCACGGTGTCACCCGTCGGTGGGCCGTCGTATGCTGCAACGTGCACCGACCTGGTGCCGCGGCTGGCGATCAGCGGGTTTTCGCCCGGGGCGGAGATCGACGTGATGGTGGATCCCGACGATCCGGCGCGGGTCACGGTGCGGCCGGCCGAGCATTCGCCTTCGTCCGTGCGGTGAAGAAAGGCCGAGCGTGATCCGGGACGTTGCGCCACGGTCGTCGTTCATGAGGTTCAGCGATGCCCGATCCGTTTTCGATTCTGATGAATCGCTTCCTGGCGTGGTTCAACAACCAGGTCGCATACGTTCCGGACGATGTTCAGGAGTCGATGGACACCGCGACTGAGGCCGCTGCGGCAGCCCCTCCGGCGACGGGCCTGCTCGTGAACACCGGCTCGATGTGCCTGTGCAACAAGGGAATCGCTCCGATGCCGCTCGCCGCCGGAGTGCCGACGGTGATGGCGAGTGGCACGCCGTCGTTCAACAAGCTCAATGCCACCCCACTCGAGGCCGTCCCCTCCTTCACCATGTGTACGTCCACCAGCAATCCGGAAGTGGCGGCGGCCACGTCCGCGGCCATGGGCGTGTTGACACCGATGCCGTGTGTGCCCGTGATCCCGACGATGCAGTGGTCCGGCACGAGTACCGTCGTCAACATCGCCGGGCAGCCCGCCGTGACGGACAAGAGTTCGATCACGTGCCAGTGGGGAGGCACGATCAAGATCATCACCACGGCCAACCTGACCGTGAAGCTGAGCTGAATGCCCCGCCACTTCCCCGTCCTCAGACTTCTCGTGCCGATCGCGGCGCTGGCCTCGGGCGTGAGCCTCGTCGTCGGAATCGTGGCCGCGGTCACGCTCCTGGTGATGGGCATCGCCGGCGGCCGGCCGCTCGGCGGCCTCGTCAACGGCCTCGCGGCGGCGGCGGCCGGCGTCGGGGCCGCGTTCTCGCTTGCGGCGCTCGGCGAGGCTGCCGAGGCCCTGCTCGAGATTCATGCCACGATCATGGTGCCGCCCCCAGGCAACAGCCCGCCTTCGCCCCCGGCAGCGGGTCACGCCGAGGACTCACCCATCACGCCAGGGCCGCGGCCCGACGACGCCGTTTAGCCGAGCTGCCCATGCACCATTCTCATCACCCGTTGGTCATGTGCTGCTCATGTGTTGCTCATGTTTTGCTCATCGTGCGGAGCCGCTTGCGTGCGTCTCCGAACCGACGCTAGTTTCATGATGCGATTCATGTCGATGGTCGAGACGTGGTCGACACCGACCGTATGGAACGTGCAGGAGTCATCCGCTCACGTCGGAGGGAGCGATGCGGATCGCCATCCTGGTGGCTTCAGTTCTGACCGCGCTCGCGAGCCTGCCCGCGCCATCATGGCCGATGTGGCAAGCGCGGTTCATGGCCATCGAGGCTCGGCCGCTGACGCTCACGCTGGCGGTCGGCGGCGGCATCACGGCTTTGGTGCAACGCCGGCATGCGTGGCTGCTCACGGCCACGCTCGTGATGCTCACCACCATGTGGCCGATGGCCCGGATGCTGTCCCAGACGAGCGCGCCGATCTGCTGGATCTCGTGGATCACGGGCGTTTCGGCACCGGACGTCCCTCTCCAGCGATCGATCGTGCTCGAGCCTTCCCGCCCGGACCGTGTGATGGATCGCTGGGGCACGGGCCGGCGCTGGGTGCTCGCCGTGCATGGGGGCTCGTGGCAGCACGGAACGCGGGCGGAATACGACTTTCTCTGGAGGAAACTGGCGGAGGCGGGCTGGAGCGTGTTCTCCGTGGACTATCGGCTGGCGCCAGCGCACCCGTTCCCCGCTGCCGCGGAGGATGTGGCCCATGCCTTTCGCGTCGTGCAGCAGCACGCCGACTCACTCGACGTCGATCCGGCGGCCGGAGCGCTGATCGGTCGATCCGCGGGAGGTCACCTCGTCCTGGTCGCGGGCCACGGCGGCAGCGACCTCGGCTGCCCGATCACGCCCCGCGCGGTCATCGCGCTGTATGCCCCGACCGACCTGGCATGGGGCCATGACAATCCCTCGTGGCCCAGCGTGATCGACGGGCCCGCGACGATCCGCACGTTCCTCGGAGGTCCTCCGGAACTCCGCGCGGCCGTCTAGCATCGCGCGAACCCGTCGACCCACGTCCACGCCGCCTCGCCCCCGACGTTGCTGGTGCATGGTGCCGCGGATTCATTGGTGACGCCGCGACACGCCGGCTTCTTCGCCCGTGCGCTGAGTCGGGCCGGGCGACCGGTGCGCGAGGTGCTCGTGCCGGGTGCCGATCACGCCTTTGACATCCGCCCCGGCGGGCTGGGCGAGCAGATCGCGCGGGCGGAAATCCTGCGATTTCTCGAGGAGGTCGCCCGATGACACAGCGCCGGAGGCATGCCCGCGCGGGATCCGCTGGTGCGAGTCGGCGCCCTCGGCAGGATCGAGCCGTGCAGCGAGCTCATCGACATCGACACGTCGATCACCGCGCGATCAGAAGTTTCGGATCGCCTGCACGATCACCTGGTTGGCGAAGGGCAGTGGACCGACGAGCGGCACCTCGAGGCCGGCGAGCAGATACCAGTCGCCGCCCACGCCCGTCCGCATGCCGGGCGTGACGCTGAAGTAGGTCGTGGTGCCGCCGGCGAGCCGGGTGTGCAGGTTGGTGGACACCGTCGCGCAGAGGTGCTTGAAGACGGGGGCATCGCTCGGCGTGAGGTAGACGCCGCCGGCCCAGCGCGCGTCGAACGAACTGAAGGGCCCCGGTGACAGGTTGAAACCCGTCCAGGGGTTGACCTCGAGCGCGGGAAGCGAGGCGGCCGTGAGGTTCGTGGGCACGGTCACGCCGACGCCACCCCGCATCACCCAGCGGCCGGTCGGGTTGGCCCAGAACTCCACGTCGGGCGACAGGCTCGCGACCCCGTTCCCGGTGAGCGTGCTGCCGGTGGGACAGCGGACATAGCAGTTGGCGGTCAGCGAGTATTCCTTGTCCTCGGCGAGCAGAAACCGCGGAGCGACCGTGAGGTCGCCGGTGCCGCGGGCCGACGCCGTCGCCGGCGAGCGGGGATCCGGTGCGATCAGCGTGAACGGCAGGAACCAGCCGACTTCAAACCGTCGGTTGAACGGCGTGAAGAGAAAGACGCTGCCGTTGGCCGTGTCCACCACGTCGCGGGTGCCCTGCGCCCAGGCGCCCGAGATGACGGCGAGCCGGTAGAACGCGCCGTCGGCACTGTTGATCCAGGTCTGCCGCGGGTTCGTGTGATCGATCGAATCGTAGGGCCGGTCCCAGCCGTCGCTGAAGAAGTCCTCGATGCCGAGCGGGGTCCAGCACTCGGTGTCGAGGGACCCGAACACCGACTCCCGCCAGAGTTCGAGCCGCGTGTCCGGAGGAGGGCAGTCCACCGTGGCCGCGCCGCGCACCTGCATGGCGGCGAGCGCGACGACGACGTACATCGCTGCCGCGCGAACCGCGCTCCGACCTCGTGGCAGCGGCGTCATCGCTTCCGGTCCACGTGCCGGCCACCCGCGCGGGCGACCCTTGCCCCTGATCCGGGCGGTATCGACCGATTGCCCCACCCGACGTGAGTCATTTGGGGACTCGGACGCGCCGGGACGACCGATCGCTCCCCCGCACGGCCTCATCGGCCGCTCATCGTGCCGGCACGGGGACCATGAGCGGCTTCGGGCTGCCGCCGACCGTCGTCGGTCCGACGGCCCCACGCTTGACCGTCTCGCTCCGCGTGACCGTCAGCATGACCTCGGGCGGGAGCTGACCGTCGAGCATCGAGAGCGTGAACTCGTGCCGCACGCGGCTGCCGCCCGGCGCGAGCAGGTGCACGGCGTGGCGGCAGCCCGGTCCCACGCTCACCCGCAGGAGCGGCAGGGCCGTCGCGAGCTCGGGCGGGTGCTCCTCGATCACCGTCATCCGCAGGCTCGTCAGCGACTCGATGGGGCGCACGAGCACGCGGAGCGAGGAGCCCGGCATGGTGGCCAGCGGGATCGTGCGTTCGATCGCCGGCAGGAACTCGCTGATCGGCATCGCGACCTCCTGCTCCGCCGGGGTGAAGCGGAACCAGGCACGGATGTCCGCGGCGGTCGCGCGCGACGGCCAGTCGCTCGCCTCGAGGTCGATCACCGGCACCGGCCGCAGCGGCTGGAATGCCAGGTCGAAGAAGACGTACGGCAGGCCCACGGGTCCGTCGGGGCCGGTCGGCTGGAGCACCGCCCAGAGCTCGACCGGGCGCGGTGAGAAGCCGTCGGCGACGCCGTTTTGGATGGAGATGGGGAACGTCACCGCCGTGCCCTCGCGTCGCGCCATGTGCGCGGCGACGAACCAGGTGCGTTCGGGTGTCGTGGGGTCCGGCAGCCCTCCGGCGGCGTCCCGGATGCCCTGCTCGGTGCCGCCGTCGTAGCGGCGGAACTGCAACTGCCGGCCCCGGCCACCGACGAAGAGTTCCAGGGCCTCGCCGCCGAGCACCGAGACGCGGCGGCGCGGCGGCGCGGCCCCGGTATCGAGGAAGACGTCGTAGGTGTCGGTCGTGCCCTCGATGGGGGATGGCAGCGTCATCGCCTCCCCGACGGCCATCGTCTCTCGCGGCGGCACGAGGCCCTCGACGCCCCAGCGGGCCACCTGCAGCGACGACCGGAGTGCCGCCGACAGGCGGCGGGTGTCGGTGGCGTCGTAGTACACGCCCTCCGAATCCCGCGCGAGGCTCTGCAGGTCCTGCAACCGAAGTTCGCGGTCGAAGACGCCCGGCAGGAGGTCGAAGCCGATGACGTCGATCCGCACGCGGTCGCGCGGGAGGCGGCGCACGTTCAGCCGTGCGAGCGTGCGGCTCACGTCGGCCGACGACGTGATCCGGCCGCCCGACTGGTCGTTGCCGCCGTCGGTGACCACGAGCACGTGTCCGGGACCGGCATCCTCGTCCGCGAAATCGACCCGCAGCGCCTCGTTGATCGCGAGGGAGAGCGGCGGCTCGCCGCCGGGTGCGAGCGCGTCGACGATGCCCCGGATGCGCGCCACCTGGAGCGGCACGAGCGGCTGGGGCTCGAGCACCTGCTCGACGTCGTTGCCGGGCAGCAGCGAAAAGGAGCCGTCGCCGCCGGCCGTCTTTTTGTCGCGTTCGCGTTCACCGGCCTTCGTCAGGCCCGCCGTGTACCGCCCGCGGCGGTCGCGCGACCACTGCGTGCGGTGGCCGTAGAGCCAGACCGACGCGGACCACCCACCCTCGACGGCGATCTGCTCGAGCACCTCGTAGAGGGCCATGCGGCCCGCCTCGAGGCGGGTGCGGCCATCCGGCAGGCGCTGGCCCATGCTGCCGGAGCAGTCGAAGATCACCGCCACCTTCTGGTGCCTCGGCACGTCGCCGCGCACGGCCACTCGCGGGGCCGGCATCCTCGGCGCGTCCCATTCCGTGACGCGGAGCGACGACGGAGGTGCCAGCGGTGCCGCGACGACGATGCGATGTCCGCGAAACCAGGTGACGAGGTCGAGTACCCGGCCACCGTCACGGAGGTCGGCCGCCCGGGTGCCCAGCGTATCGATCGCGTCGGGGTCGATCTGCCACGCCGACAGCCGCGACGGCTGGCCGCCCTGGAACACCTCGAGAGGCAGACGGGTGCGCGGCGCGGACCCGTCGAGTGTGGCGATCGGCAGCGGTGCCCCGCGGATCGACTCCGCGAACCAGGCCGCAGCGAGCCCGGCGGGCACACCCGGTCGCGGCGTCAGCGTGACCGCGTTCATCGGCAGGTCGTCCGCCGCGGCGCGAAACACCGGAATCGTGCGCGGTTCGAGATCGACCGTGCCGAAGACCTGCTCCTCGGACTCGGGCAGACCAGGCAGCGTCAGGCCTTCGAGTCGTCGGATGACCTGCTGCCGCGCGAGTCGCCCGTAATCGACCCGCGCCGAGTCGACCGTCTCGGAGGCCCGGTCGAGCAGGACCTTCGCGGCGGTCCAGCACCAGGGCCCGTCCTGCCCGGCCGCATCGCCGTCCTTCCAGGAGCCCGACCAGAAATCCGTGATCGCGTCGTCGGCCGCCTCGACCAGCCGGTCATGCCAGCTGATGATCCGCAGCCGCACGTGCGGCGAGACCGCCCGTCCCACCCGGTTCGAGGCCACGGGCGCGAGTGAGCGGCTCGTGATCTCCTCGCGCTCGAGGGCCGTGCGATTCACCGTCGTCGCCCCGGCGGCTTCCTGCCCGGCGGCCCGGAGCACGCTGTCGACACCCGCGAGCACGTCGCCGACCTGCGTGCCGCAGGCTTTGGCGAACTCCTCCGGCCGGACGGGCTTCGCCGGCAGAGCCGATGCGGTCGCGGCCAGCACCGGCACGAGCGGCTGGATGAACAAGCCGCGCAGCGACATCCACGTCGAGACGACCGCGTCGATGCTCGTGGGAGGCAGCGGCTGGTAGTCCACGGCGCTGTCGGGCAGCGTCTGACTGAAGCGATTCGCCAGTTCGTGCTCGCGCCGCCAGAGGCGCATCCGCGCCTCGCCGCGCACCAGCGGCGTGGCGAGGATGCTCCGTATGCGAGCGAGGGTGTCGGCGCTGTCGGGTGCCGATGCGGCGAGGCTGTCCACATTCGACCGGAACGCGTCGAAGAGCGGTTGGACGGCGCGCTGCACGGTCTCGCGGCGCAGCGTGGTCCGTTGGAGGAACTCCGCGGAGTTGCCCGCGGACGCCGCGGCGTCGGCGCTGAGGGAGCCCATCATCGCCGTGAACTGCGTCAACGCCTCGACGACCCCGATCCAGTCGAGGTCGAGCGGCACCGTCTCGTTGCTCAGGCCATCGGCGCTACTGAGCGCCGAGATGCGGTTCGCGCGTGCCTCGGCGGTCCACCAGGCCGTGAGCCAGGGAATCTCCTCGAGCAAGCTGTCCGAGAACGCGTGGAGATCCGAGATGGTCTCACCGACACGGGCCGCCGACTCGAGCCGACTCGTCGCGGCCCGGGCGAGGGTCCCGGCCCGCGTGAGGGACGGAGCGTCACCCAGAAAGAAGAGGTCGAATGCGAGCCGGCGCTGATCCTCGGCCTCCGCGGTCGGTTCGAGAAGCCGCACGACCTGATCCGCCCGCACGTCCGCCGGAAATCGGCGACGACTCGCCGCCTCCAGCGAGCGCAGGAGCAGTCCGGGCAGCGCGTCATCCCGCCACGACTCGTCGCTTCCGTCGTGCCACAGGGTTCGAGCCGCCGTGATCTCCACGGGCTCGGCCGGAATGGCGTCTGGCGCCGGGCCGACGAACTCGAGCCAGCGGCCGAGCGACGGCCGGTCGATCGTGGTGCCGTCATCGATCGCGTCCATGAGCCAGTCCCACGCGAGCGTCGCTCGTTCATTCCACTCGAGCGCGGATTCCGCCGGCGGTGGGAGGGTGGGCTTGGGCGACGGTTTCGTGACGTGGGCGATGAGTGCCTCGCGCATGGCGGCCTGGGCCGGGGCGAGCGGTGTCGCCGCCACGGGTCGCCTCGCGCCCCCCACCCGCAGCGCCGGCAGGTACTCCGTATCGGGCAGGGCACTCGCGACGGGCTCCGACTCGAGGCGATCGGCGAAGCGCGCGTCACCGAAGGAGGAGCGCAGCGCCGAGGGGTAGTGGGATACCAGTTCCATTTCCAGGAGCTCGACGAACGTGACCGTGCGGCGCAGCTCACGGGCGTAGCCCGGGCCGGCGTGGAGCAGTGTTTCGGCCCGCATCAGGAGCTGCTGGTAGCGTTGCCAGAGGAGCGGTCGGTCGTGCGCGGCGACCCGACCGAGCGCCTCCGCCGTCCGCCAGTTCTCACGCAGCCACGCGTCCGACTCCACCGACGCCGTGGCGGTGGCCTCGTCCACCGTGTGCGCCTCGTAGGACGCGAGGGATTCCGCGATCTCGCGCTCGGCATCCCAGTTTTCGGCGCGGGCGAGCTTCAGATCGCCGCCTCGTCCGGGTCGATCCACCGCCGGATAGAGCACGGGCGTCTGCCGCTCGCCATGCCGGGACAGCGCCCACCGGTCGACCCGGATGGTGAGGTAGCCCGCCAATTCACCCAGCTCGACCGCGCCGTCACGATCACCCGTGCGGGACGAGTCGGCGGCGCCCCGCAGCCCCGCCGCGAAGAATCGCGCGAAGACACTCGCGCCATCACCGAGGTTGGCCTGGGCGGACTGACCGACCGAGGCCGGGAGCAGCACCCACGTCCGCGGCGGATTGGCCGTCTCGACGGCCGCCTCCACCGCCGGGGCGCTCGCCCCATCGACGCGGCCCAGCGGC
>JBJTBO010000217.1:0-5737 GCA_046091445.1 Planctomycetaceae bacterium
CCTGCCGCTCGAGGTTCCGCTCGAGGTGTCGGTGCACGTCGGGCGGTCGTGGGCGGAGTGCCAGAAATGACCGCGTCGCATCCGTCGCTCGTCGTCGTCGGGCTCGTCGGACGAATCGCCGCCGGGAAATCGACCGTCGCCCGCGTGCTGGCGGCGCGCGGCGCGGAGGTCATCGACGCCGATCGAATCGCGCACGAGGTGCTCGACGAGCCCGACACGCGGTCCGCCGTCGTGCGACGGTTCGGCACGGGGGTGCTGCGGGCCGATGGCCGCGTGGATCGGGCCGCGCTGGCGAGGATCGTCTTCGGCTCGACCCCCGAGGCCCGGACCGCGCTCGCGGCCCTCGAGAACCTCGTTCACCCGCGGGTGCGGGAGAGGATCGCGGCGGCCCTCGACGGCCTGCGCGACGAGGCCGCGACGGCGGGGGATGCGCGGCGCGTCGTCGTGCTCGACGTGCCGCTGCTCGTGCAGGCGGGCTGGGACGAACGGTGCGACCGGATCGTGCTCGTGGAGTGCGACGAGGAGGTGCGGCGGGCACGGATGGCGGCCCGTGGATGGACGACGGAGCATCAGGCCGAGCGCGACGCGGCGTGGGCGCGGGGATATCGGCCGCCCCCACCGTGGAAAACGACGCCGGTGGATGCCTCCGGTGATGCGGCGTATATTCACGAGCAGATCGACGGCCTGTGGCGGAGCATGTCCTGACGGCGACGTCCGGGGCTCCCGCGACGCCATGTCCGCCGATTCCCGCCTGGGGTTCCCGTCGATCGATCCGGTCCCACCGTCCGATGGTGGAGCGCGCCGGTCCTGCCGCCGGACATCTCCTTTCCTCGCCGCGCCGTCGGCACCGCCTCGAGGCTCGCATGTCACGGCCCGATCAGATGCCCGGAGACGCCGAGCGGGATCCGCTGTCCCTCGCCGAGGAGATCGCCGCCGAGGTCAAGGACGGCCTCGACGTGACCGGGCACTACGAGGCGCTCAAGAAGGGCGACCCGTCGATCGCCGAACTGCAGAAGCTCTCGATGCAGGAACTCGTCGACCTCGCCCGCCAGGAGCAGGTGGGAGACGTGACCGGGGCGCGGAAGCAGGATCTCGTGTTCCGCATCCTCAAGGAGCGGATCAAGCTCAACGGCCTGATGTACGGCGAGGGGACGCTCGAGATCCTGCCGGACGGCTTCGGCTTCCTCCGCAGCCCCGACTCGCACTACCTCTCCTGTCCCGACGACATCTACGTCTCGCCGAGTCAGATCCGTCGTTTCGGCCTCCGCAACGGCATGAGCGTCGCGGGACAGATCCGGCCGCCGAAGGAGAGCGAGCGCTACTTCGCCCTGCTGCGGGTCGAGGCGATCAACGGCGAGGACCCGGCCAAGCTCTCCACGCGTTCGTTCTTCGACGAGCTCACTCCGCTCCATCCCGACGAGCGGATCGTCCTCGAGACGACTCCCGAGGAGATCGCGATGCGGGTCGTCGACCTCGTCGTGCCGATCGGGTTCGGCCAGCGCGGGCTCATCGTCAGCCCGCCGCGTGCGGGCAAGACCATCCTCCTGCAGAAGATGGCGAAGGCCGTGCTCGAGAACTACCCGGAGGCGTACGTCTTCATGCTGCTCATCGACGAGCGGCCGGAGGAGGTCACCGACATGGAGCGGCAGGTGAAGGGGCCGGCCTGCGAGGTGATCAGCTCCACGTTCGACGAGAACGCGAGCCGCCACGTCCAGGTGGCGGACATGGTGATCGAGAAGGCCAAGCGGCTCGTCGAATACGGACGCGACGTCGTCATCTTCCTCGACTCCATCACCCGTCTGGCCCGCGCGTGGAATTCCGAGGTGCCCAACTCGGGCAAGATCCTCTCGGGCGGTGTGGACTCGGGCGCCCTCCAGCGGCCGAAGCGGTTTTTCGGGAGCGCCCGCAAGGTGGAGCAGGGGGGCTCCCTCACCATCATCGCCACGGCCCTCGTTGATACCGGCAGCCGGATGGACGACGTGATCTTCGAGGAGTTCAAGGGCACCGGCAATCTCGAGATCGTGCTCGACCGACGGCTCGTCGACAAGCGCATCTGGCCCGCCATCGACATCGCGCGGTCGGGCACGCGGCGGGAGGAGATGCTCATGGAGCCGGACGAGCACCGGCGCATCTGCGTGCTCAGGCGCGTGCTCGGCGAGATGAACGCGCCCGATGCGATGGAACTGCTCGTCAACCGCCTCGGAAAGACGCGTTGCAACGCCGACTTCCTCGCGGCCCTCAACTCGTCGGATGCGCTGCATGGAACGCGGGCCGAAGAGCCACACCGAGGCGTCGAGGCCGCACGAGCCGCGCACGTTCGCCGGGGAGGCGACGCGCGTCGCGGCAGGGCTCCGCGTCGCGATCGTCGTCTCGCGGTGGAACGACCGGGTGACCGGCGGGCTGCTCGCGGGGGCGCTCGACCGCTTCGCCGAGGCCGGCCTCTCCGCCGACGCGGTCGACGTCGCGTGGGTCCCGGGCGCCTTCGAACTGCCCCTCGTGGCGGACCGGCTCGCGGCCACGGGCGGGTATGCGGCGGTCGTCTGTCTCGGCGCGATCATCCGAGGAGAGACGGAGCACGATCGCCACATCGCGCAGGCGGTCGCACGGGGCATCGAGGCCGCCGGGCGCTCCCACGGAGTGCCGGTGCTCTTCGGGGTGCTCACCTGCCAGACGCTCGATCAGGCGCTCGCACGGTCCGGACGCGGTGCCGACACGCGCCTCCACGACGGATCCGCGCCGCCGGACAACAAGGGCGCCGAGTGTGCGGCCGCCGCCATCGAGATGATCTCCCTGCTCGGCCGCCTGCCCCGACCGGAGCCCGCCTGAGCAGCCATGTCGCGTCGCAGCCGAGCCCGGGAGGTGGCCCTCCAGGCCCTTCATCAGCTCGAGTTCAACGAGCCCGTCGATGCCGCGGCCGGCGAGCGGCGCCGCCTCGGCTTCCTGCGCGGCCGGCTGCGCTCACCGGCGCTCGTCGATTTCGCCGAGTCGCTGGTCGCGGGTGTCCGCGGCCACCTCGCCGCGCTCGACACGACCCTCGACGCCCTGTCGTCGAACTGGCGCGTCTCGCGCATGGCGGCCACCGACCGCACGGTCCTGCGACTCGCCGCGTACGAACTGCTCCACACCGACACGCCGGGCCCCGTGGTCGTCGACGAGGCGATCGAGCTCGCGCGGCGCTACGGATCCGCGGCGTCCCCGCGTTTCGTGGCCGGCCTCCTCGGCGGCATGCTCGCCGCGCGGTCGCCGAGCCGGCCCGCCCAGGAGACCTGACGGCATGGCCGGATTCCTCGAGCGGCTCAAGGCGGGCCTGGCGAAGACGGCGCAGGTCCTCAATACGGACGTCCGCGACCTCTTCAAGCGCGAGGGGCGGCTCGTCGACGAGACGTTCCTCGCCGACCTGCGGGCGGCGCTCGTCAGGACCGACATGGGTCCCGCGGCGGCCGAGGCGATCGTGGCGGACGTCGGACGGCGGCTGCGGGCCCGCGTCGTCGACCCCGAGGTGGTGCTCGACTCCATCCGCACCGAGCTCCGCGGGCGGCTCCTCGCGGCCGGTGCCGCGACCGACGGCACGACGGCAGCGCCGCTCCGCATCGCCGCGGCCGGGCCGACGGTGATCCTCGTGACGGGCGTCAACGGATCGGGCAAGACCACGTCCATCGCGAAGCTCGCCCGGCGTTTCCTGCGAGACGGCCGACGGGTGGTGCTCGGGGCCGGTGACACCTTCCGCGCCGCGGCGGTCGAGCAGCTCGCGATGTGGGCCGGTCGGCTCGGCTGCGAGATCGTCCGCGGCGAGCCCGGGTGCGATCCGGCCAGCATCGCCCACCGCGCCGTGGCCCGGGCGATCGAGGGGGGATTCGACGTGTGCATCATCGACACCGCGGGCCGGCTGCAGACCCAGTCGAACCTCATGCAGGAGCTCGGCAAGATCCGTCGGGTGATCGGCAAGCAGATCGGTGATGCCCCGCACGAGACCCTCCTCGTGCTCGACGCCACGGCGGGACAGAACGCCCTCTCGCAGGCGAAGGGCTTCACCGAGGCGGCCGGCTGCACGGGCATCGTCCTCGCCAAGCTCGACGGGTCGGCACGCGGCGGTGTCATCGTGCCGGTGGCAGAGCAGTTCGGCCTGCCGGTGAAGTTCGTGGGCACGGGAGAAACGGCCGACGACCTCGAGCCCTTCACGCCCGACACCTTCCTGGACGCCCTGCTCGACGGGGCATTCACCGCCTGACGAGGTGTCGAGACCCCGGGCACGGAGTCCGGCGCAGGCGGCCTCGACGCCCCGTGGTTTCCGTGACCCGCAGGGTTTGCCGCCGCGCGTCTCCGGTTGCGCAGACCTTGCCGTCCGCTGGCAAGACACCCTTTTTTGCCTCGTGTCGCGCCGATGAACGGGGACGGGCGGGGGGATATCGGCTACGGGCGTGCTTTGGCGGAGCGCGCACGGACCACACTCCCTGGGATCGGATTGCCTCGCGGACCGCACCTGTCAGCGGCCCGCTTTCACTACCTTCGGATTCGGAGTCTCTGCCACCATGCGCTCCATCAAGTTCAGGCTGCCCCTGTGGGTGGCCGGCGGTCTCCTGACCGTGACCGCAACCGCGGCCGAGCCGACGGCTCTCCCGCGGATCAATGCCCCCGTCACCCGCTCGCTCGGCCAGGTCGACGCGCCGGCGATCCCCAACGTGCCCGAGGAGGAGGCCTACCAGATGCGGGCGCTGCCGCCGCAGGAGGCCGCCGAGGAGGTTGCGGAAGAGCCGACCCGGTACCTGCAGACCGAGTTTCTCGGCGAGCGTGGCCTGAAGACCTACGGCTGGATCGACGTCGGTGTCGGTGCGAACAACTGGGGGAGCCCGTTCAACGGCCCCATCACGTTCAACGACCGCAACTGGCAGGTGCAGATGAACCAGCTGTACCTCGTGAACGAGAAGCTGCTCGACACCGAGGACGGCGGGTTCGACTGGGGCGGTCGCATCGACCTTCTCTACGGCACCGACTACATCTACACCACGGCCCGCGGGCTCGATGCGAACCTGATCAATGACCCGGTCGCCGCGTCGCCCTCGTGGGGCAATCGCTACTACGGCCTGGCCATGCCGCAGCTCTATGCAGAGCTCGGCTATGGAAACCATGCCGTGAAGTTCGGCCACTTCTACACGATCATCGGGTATGAGGTGGTGCCGGCGATCGGCAACTTCTTCTACACGCACGCCTACACGATGCAGTACGGCGAGCCGTTTACCCACACCGGCATCCTCGACACGTGGAAGGTCACCGACCAGTTCACGATGTACGGTGGCATCACGAATGGCTGGGACAACTTCAGTGATCCCATCAATATCGTCGGGATCTCCAACCCCACCTATCCCGGCGCCAACAGCAACGCGGCGTTTCTCGGCGGTGCGACCGTCAAGAGTGCCGACGAGGCCCAGGCGCTGACGATCACCGTGAGCACCGGCAACGAGCCGGTGGGCGTGAGCTCTCCGACCGCGGTTGGCAATCGGTCGATCTTCAGCACGGTGTACATCAACGAGCTGACCGACAAGCTCACCTACGTGCTGCAGAACGACAACGGCTGGCAGTTCAATGCCGGCACGCCCGACGTGCTGAATCAGGCTCAGCCGGGAACAGCTCAGTGGTACGGCATCAACCAGTACATGTTCTACTCGTTCAGCGACACGCTGACGGGCGGTCTGCGACTGGAGTGGTTCCGCGACAACAACGGCTACCGCGTCATCTCAGG
>JBJTBO010000218.1:0-3680 GCA_046091445.1 Planctomycetaceae bacterium
AGCCTCTTCGGCGGTGCCGGCGGGTTTGCCGAGATGTTCGGCGGTGGGCGTGGCAAGGCGTCGCGCGGTCGTCGTCGGGATGCAGGTCGGGCTGGTACTTGCGTGCCAGCTCGCGGTAGGCCTTGCGGATGTCCTCGGCCGACGCCGTACGCGGCACGCCGAGCGTCTGATAGTGGTCCTCGGCCATCGATTCGTGATCTCGACAGGTCTCGGGCATCGACGCGGCTCGCTCACCGCCGTCGTGACGGAGCCGATTGTAGCGCGCCGCACCCGTAGTGGAGCAGCGTCCCCAGGGACACGACAGCCGCGTTCCCCGGAGCCGCGAAATCGCCACGGCGGGCGTCACGGCCGTCGGGGCACCGTGCGGACGTCACCCGCGTCGGTCGCGACCGATCTCAGCGACCCGCGCCGCCGTCGGCCGTGCCCGGGACGCCCGTGCGCTGCTCGAGAAACTCGTACTGGCACCGGCGGCCCGGCTCAGCGGGCGCGGGATGGAGGAGCTGGAACGAGCCGTCGGCCTGCTGCGCGCGGGCCCGCATGTTGTCGGCGAGGTAGGTCGGGATGATCTCGTGGAGGATCCTGCCGGAGAGGTCGGGCGCGAGCACCGGAAACATCACCTCGACGCGTCGCACGAAGTTCCGCGGCATCCAGTCGGCGCTCGAGAGGAAGACGCGGGCCTCGTCGCCCTCGCCGAAGACGTAGAGTCGGCTGTGCTCGAGGAAGCGATCGATGATGCTGCGCACGCGGATCGTCTCGCTGAGACCGGGCACACCGGCCCGCAGCGCGCAGATGCCACGCGCCACGATGTCGATCGGCACGCCCGCCTCGCTCGCGCGATAGAGCGCCTCGATCGCCTCGGGATCCACCAGCGAGTTGAGCTTCGCGAAAATCCGCGCGGGCTGGCCGGCACGGGCCCGCGCCGCCTGCTCGTCGATGAGCTCGACGGTGCGTCGCTGCAGATGCTCCGGGGCGACGATGAGCCGCTGCCAGGCATGGCCCTGCGAATAGCCGGTGAGCAGGTTGAAGAGCGCCGACGCGTCCTCCGCGATCGCCTCGTCCGCGGTGAAGAGGCCGAGGTCGGTGTAGAGCAGCGCGGTCGTGGGGTTGTAGTTGCCGGTGCCGAGGTGGACGTAGCGACGCAGCCCGCCCCCCTCCTGCCGGACGACCAGCGACACCTTGCAGTGGGTCTTCAGGTCGAGGAATCCGAAGACCACGTGCACCCCGGCCCGCTCCATCTGCCGCGCCCAGCTGACGTTGTTCGCCTCGTCGAAGCGGGCCTTGAGCTCGACGAGGGCGGTCACGTGCTTGCCCGATTCGGCCGCCGCGATGAGCGCGCGGGAGATGGGCGAGTCGCCGCTCGTCCGATAGAGCGTCTGCTTGATGGCGAGGACCCGCGGATCCGCCGCGGCCGTGGTGACGAATTCCACCACGGGATCGAAGGACTCGTAGGGGTGATGGAGCAGGATGTCGCGCTGCGCGATCGCGGCGAAGATGTCCGGGCCGCGACGCTCGAGCCCCCGGGGCGGCCGGGGCGTGAACGGCTTGTCGTGGAGCCGCTCGTAGCCGGGCAGCTTGTAGAGTTCCCAGATGGCCGTGAGGTCGAGCGGACCGTCGATCCGGTAGACCTCGCTGTAGCCGTCCCCCGTGCCCTCGGCGGGCGCGTGCAGCCCCTCCTCCTCGATGATCTGCTGCATGATCGCCTCGTCGGCCTTGGCGGCGACCTCGATCCGCACGGCCTGCCCGCGCTGCCGCGCCTTGAGACGATCCTCGATGAGCTTGAGCATGTCGTCCGACTCCTGCTCGAGCAGCTCGAGGTCGCTGTCGCGCGTCACGCGGAAGGCGCTCCACGAGTCGACGTCGAAGCCGCCGAAGAGCTCGGGCAGGCGGGCCGAGACCACGTCTTCGAGGAGCACGAAGGGCATCGTGCCCGGCTCGCCCCCCCCGACCGCGACGATCCGGGGCAGCACCTGCGGCACCTGCACCACGGCGAACATCTGCTTCGGCCCGAGACCCTGCGTGCGATGCAGCATGACGCCGAGGTAGAGGCCGCGATTGTGGTAACGCGGCGACGGGTGCGCGGGATCGACGGCCATGGGGGTGAGGATCGGCAGGGCCCGCTCCTGGAAGAAGCGATCCACCCGCGCCCGCTGCTCGGCCGAGAGCGTCGCATAGCGCAGGAGTCGGAAGCCCTCGGCCTCGAGCGCCGGACCGAGGTTCTCGCGGAGGCAGCGGTACTGCCTGGCGACGAGCTCCTGGGTCCGCGCGGCGATCGCCTTGAGCTGCTCGAGGGCGCTCAGTCCGTCCGGGGCATGGTCCTGCGGCGCGCTCTCGCCGAACGCCTGCTCGCGGAGCCCCGACACCCGCACCATGAAGAACTCGTCGAGGTTCGACGAGAAGATCGCGAGAAACTTGAGCCGCTCGAGCAGCGGATTCTCGGCATTCTCGGCCTCCTCGAGCACCCGGAGGTTGAAGTCGAGCCAGCCGAGCTCACGATTGATGAACCGGTCGGGTCCGCCTGCCCGTTCTGCCACAGCCGCCGTCGCCGTGATCGCCATGATCGGTGTCGTACTCCTGAGTGGAGCCGCAGTGTACCGTCGAATCATGCCGCTTCCCGGCTCCCGCCGCCCGCTCACACGATCATCATGAACGGCGATTTGCCACCGCACCCGATCCGGTTTTCGCCCGCGAGCTGGACGCTGCCACCCGAGGTGCAGTCGTGCCTCGGGCGGCTCGCCGACGACTGTCCGCGATGGGGACGCGGCTGGTGCGTCGCCGCCGCCTGCATCCTCGAGGCGACGGTGCCCAAGCCGGGGAATGTCCATCCCGGGGCGTCCTTCGACGACCTCTGCTACGACGAGCTCGTCGCGGCAGCCCTCGCCATCGCTCCGGTGATGGAGCGGGCACCACGCGTGCGGCTCGGCACGACGATCGAGGCGGCGGTGTCGGCCTCGCGTGCCGTGACGCGATCGAATGGGAATCTCGGAATCGTGCTGGCCATCGCGCCGCTGGCGGCGGTGCGCGAGGACGGACCACCCACGGTGGCCGGCGTCACCGACGTGCTCGCGCGGCTCGATCGCGACGATGCGGCCGCCACCTGGCGGGCGATCGCCACGGCGGCGCCGGGCGGGCTCGGCCGCGCCGCGCGTTTCGACCTGCATGATCCGCCGCCCGACGACCTGCTCGCTGCGATGCGCGAGGCGGCAGCGCACGACACCATCGCGCGACTGTGGGCGGAGGCCCATGCGCCGCTCTTCGCAGGACCGGTGCGCGACCTCGCCACGGCCGTCGCGGCGGGCATGGCGTGCGAAGACGCCGTCCTGCACGCATTCCTCGCCCAGCTCGCCCGCACGCCCGATTCGTTGATCGCCCGGCGCCACGGCGCCGCCGTCGCGGCCACCGTCTCCGCGCGGGCCGCCGCGGTGCTGGACACGCCGCGCGTGGATCGGCCCGCGGCCGTCGCGGCGTTCGATCACGGCCTGCGCGAGCCGCAACGCGTCAACCCGGGTACCACGGCCGATCTGATCGCCGCCTCCATCTATACTGTTCTGCGTGCGACCGCCTGACGAAGCCGGACCCGATGCCGACACGACGACACAGCCCAATGGCGACGAGATCCGGCACCACAGCGCTCCCTCTGACTCTTATACACATCTGACGCTCCCGACGAAGCGGAACGAGTA
>JBJTBO010000219.1:0-9663 GCA_046091445.1 Planctomycetaceae bacterium
CCGCCCCGCGAGCCCCGCCGCGCGGCTCGCCGGCGCGTTCTCGCCGATGCCGCCGGAGCAGGCGCTGCCGTCGAGGCCGCCGAGTTCGACCAGTCCCGCGCCGAGCCAGTCACGCACGGCGCCGACGTAGACGTCGATCGCGGTACGGGCGCGGGCGCTCCCCGCGGCGGCGGCCGACTCGAGGTCGCGCATGTCGCCCGAGGTGCCCGACAGGCCCGCCAGACCGGCCCGCGACGAGAGCTCCCCGAGGAGGTCCTCGAACGACCGCCCCGTCGCTTTCGCCACGTGCAGGAGGACGAAGGGGTCGAGATCGCCCGCCCGGTTGTTCTGGGGCAGCCCCGACTGCGGGCTCATCCCCATCGACGTGCCGACGCTCGCGCCCGCCCGCTGCCAGCAGACACTGCTCGATCCGCCGAGGTGGCAGGTGACCGTGCGGAGCGGTCGCCCCGGTGTCGCGGCGACGAGCGAGCCGAGGCGCTCGGACACGAACCGGTGGCTCGCCCCGTGGAAGCCGAAGCGCCGCACGCGGTGACGCTCGACCCACTCGGTCGGCACGGCATAGAGCCCGTGACGGTCGGGGATCGTGGCGTGAAATCCCGTCTCGAACGCCGCCACGAGCGGCACGCGAGGGAACCGGGCGCCGAGCGCCCGCATGGCCCGCACGTAGGGCGGATTGTGCGCGGGCGCGACCTCCGACATCTCCTCCATGGCGGCGAGGACGTCCTCGGTCACCCGCACGACGCCCGTCACGCGGCCCCCGTGCACCGCCTTGAAGCCCACCGCCGCCACCTCGTCGATGCTCAGGAGCGGCCCGCCGGACCGGGTCAGCTGGCCGATCGCCGCCTCGAGCGCCACCCCATGGTCTGGCACCGGCATCGTGGTTTCGACGTCGTCGCCACCGAGCCGCGCGTAGACGCGGCTCTCCGGAGCCCCGATACGCTCGACTCCCCCGCGGGCCAGTTCGGCACCGCCCTCGGCCCCGCCCGTGTCGGGCAGGTCAAAGAGACGGTACTTGAAGCTCGTGGAGCCGAGATTGGCGACGAGGATTTTCATCCGTTCACGATCGGGCGAGGGGATCGAGGGGCAGCATGGCCGCCGAGGTCAGCGGCAGAACGCCTCCACCAGGCTGTCGGCCGGACGCGGGATGACGTGGCTGGCGACCAGCTCGCCAACCTGCTGTGCCGACGTGGCTCCGGCCTCGACGGCCGCCCGCACGCTGCCGACGTCGCGCTGCTCGATCGTGGCGACGAACGCGTTGCCGATGCTCACCCGCTTGAGAATCTTCACGTTGGCCGCCTTGGCCATCGCGTCGGTGGCCTCGACGAGGCCCACGAGTCCCTTGGTCTCCAGAATGCCGATCGCCGTGTTCATGTGATGTCCCGTGAGAAAGATGTGAATGGGTCCCGATGCACGTTCCAGGCCGTACGACTGTCAGCCGCCCGAGGGCAGCACGATCCCGAGGTCTTCGTGGGGACGTGCGATGACCTGCACGCTCACCACGTCGCCGATCCGGCCGGCCGCCGCCGCACCCGCGTCGGTCGCCGCCTTCACCGCGGCCACGTCACCGGAGACGAACGCCGTCACCAGTCCGCTGCCGATCTTGTCCCATCCCATGAAGGTGACGTTCGCCGCCTTCATCATCGCGTCCACCGCCTCGACGAGCGTGGTGAATCCCTTCACCTCGATCATGCCGAGGGCTTCGACTGCCTTTGCCATCTGTCGCTTCGCTCCCGTGTCGAACAACCAACCCGTCTCCGCGGGGCCGTCCCCGCCGACCGCACCGGCACGCGCCGGCTTCACGGTCCTGTTCGTCGTGTTTCGTCCCGTCCCGCGCCGCCCCCGTGAGGCCGCCTTCTTCTTCGCCACGTCATGCCCCTCGTCCGGTCGCTGCCTCAGGTCTGTCGCAGGAGTTCCACCCGCGTCGCGTGATCGAGGTCGGCCGCATTGCCTTCGTCGGTGTCGATGTGGACCTCGAGCTTGCTCGTGGCATCCGCCCGCACGAGCAGGTCGCGGAACACCGTGGAGCAGGGGCCCTCGATCGCGAGGCTCATGCGGTCGCCGTCCTTGACACCGTACCGCTGGGCATCGGCGTGGTTCATGTGCACGTGCCGCTCGGCACGGATCACGCCCTCGGAGAGCTCGATCGCGCCGGCCGGGCCCACGAGCACGCACCCGGGCGTGCCGGCGATTTTGCCGCTGGGCCGCACGGGCTGGGCGATGCCGAGCGAGATGCCGTCGGTGAATGCGAGCTCCACCTGCGAGGCCTTGCGCGTGGGCCCGAGCACCCGCACCGTCGGCAGCATCTTGCGCTTGGGCCCGACGAGCATCACCGTCTCCTCGGCGGCGTAGAAGCCGTCCTGGTAGAGGTTCTTCATGGGCGTCAGCGTGCGGCCGGGCCCGAAGAGCCGCTCGACGTGCTCGTCGGTGAGGTGGCAGTGCCGCGCGGAGATGCTCACGACGAGCTTCGCCGGCGCGGCATGGCCCGCCGCGTGCACCGCGTCCCCGGCGCCCGTCGTGATCCCGCTCGAGCGCAGCACGATCTCGCGCACGATCCGTTCGACGCTGCCGCGATCGAGGCCTGCGGGCAGGGACAACGCGCTGTTCATGCGTGGCGGCTCCGGTGGCCGGACGCCGTCCCCGCGGCGCCCTCGGGCTCGGGAATCTCGGCGATGAGGAGCTCGGCACCGGCCGCGGCGAGGCGCTGCCGCCACGCCTCGTCGAGTGCGTCGTCGGAGACGTACAGGTCCACGGCGTCGAGCGGCGACACGAGCGTGAGGCTGCGGCGGCCGAACTTCGAACTGTCGGCCACCACGATCGCGCGCCCGCCGGCCCGGAGCATCGCCTGCTCCGTCTCGGCGAGGAGCAGGTGGGCGTTGAAGAGCCCCTCCTCCGCGATGCCCGCGGCCGAGAGCACCGTCGTCGTGACGTGGAGCCTCGAGAGAAGCTCGTTGGCATAGGGCCCCAGGCAGACGCCACTGCGGGGCGAGACGTAGCCGCCGAGCAGCACGAGGTCGGTGCGGGCCTCGGATGCGAAAAGGTTCGCGACGGGCAGGCTGTTCGTGACCACCTGAAGCGAGCGTCCCACGAGCAGTCGCGCCACCTCGTAGGTGGTCGTGCCGCCGTCGAGCAGGACCGTCTCGTCGTCGCTGATCACCTCGGCCGCCCGGGCGGCGATCGCCCGCTTGGCGGCCCAGTTCGTCGGCTGGCGATCGTCGAACTCGGCAAGTCGCGGCAGGCCGCCCGCGTAGAGCACGCCGCCGTGCGTCCGCCGGGCCGAACCCTGCTCCTCGAGCGCGTCGAGATCGCGCCGAACCGTCGATTCGGAGACGCCCAGTTCCCGCACGAGTTCCTCGAGGGACGCAAACCCGCGGACCCGGATGAGGTCGAGGAGTCGGCTGCGTCGCTCATGGTTTTGCACGGAAATCATCTTCAGAGGAACGCTATCATGCACGAAATCGATCGGATTGCAAGAATCCAAGCCCGAATTGCGTCTTTTTAAGCAAGTAATCGCTCTCATTTCCAGCCAAATCGACCATTTTCGGACAGACTTTTCCGCCTCGGCCATTTGTCACGATCAGTCAAAATCTAGGTCGTGTCCGGCGCCCGTGTCGCACTAAAGGGCATCCAAGATCCATGTGTCGCCGGCTCGGGGGCGGCAAAAGTCTCGTCGCGTGGGCCGCCGCGGCCCAATGCTCCTCGAGCGTTCGCCGACCCCCTTCGCCTACCCGCCTTGGTCTGCCCCGTCGTCGCTTCGACTGCGTAAGACTTGCTCTAAGCGTCCGCCCATGAAGGACACCGGTATTCCGATCGTGCACCTGTCGCGCAGCGTCAACCTGCCCGGCATATCGGGACTGGAACGGTTGTGCGGGCGGGTCACACCCGTGGCAGCAGGCGACGCCGACGCGATCCACGAACTCGCAGCGGCGTGCGCGGCTGATGCCCCCGGCCGGCGGGCGATGACCGGGCGGGGCCTCGCCGACGCGGTCGTATCACGGCCGGGCCGGACCGTGGCCGCGTGGCTCGCGTGGGACGCAACCTATTCCAGCCGTGCCATCGGCCTCGTCACCCTCGTGACGGCAGGCCGGCCGGGCAAGGTGCGTCATTCGATCGGCTGGCTCCTCGTCGCCCCCAGCGCCCGTCGCTCGGGGGTGGGCACGGCGCTCGTGCAGGCCGCCGTCGACGAGGTGCGCCGGCTCGGGGGAACGGAGGTGTGGGTCGAGACGCATGCGGCCTGGCCCGACGCGATCGCCTTCTGGCGACACCTCGGCTTCACGCCGCCCCCAGCCCCTCCATCCGTCGCCACGCGCTCATCTGGCCGAGGTGCATCATGAGGTGGCCGCCGCAGTAGAACGTCTGCACCGAACCGATGGTGGGGAAGAGGTCGCGCATGCGCCCCTCCGCGGGATTGGGCCGCTCGAACACCTCGTCGGGCGTGCTGCGGAGGGCCGCGGTGACCATGCGGTGACCTTCGAGGAAGAACTCCACGATCTCGTCCCGCGACGGGTACAGATCGCCATCCGGGTCGTCGACGCACGTCGCGTCTTTCGAGAAACGGGTCTCGAAGTGCTCCGGGATCGTCGGTGCCGGGTGCCCGAGCTGCCGCAGCACGCGCGGTGCGTAGAGGCTCAGGTGACCGTAGATGAACGCGGGGTGATTCGACGCGACGATCGCGCCGCCGGGGCTGGCGAAGCGCGCGAACCGCTCGGCGGAAACTCCGGCGAGGAGCCGCTCTGCGTAGCCGAGCGAGACCTGGAGCGAATCGGCGATCAGGTGGCCGAGCGAACGGTGCATGCGGAAGCCTCGGGGAGGATGGTCTGCGAATGATACGAGGCCGACGAACGGGCCGCCGTCGCGATCCTGGCGATCGCCTCCGGCAGCACGGCACACTCGGCCGCGAAGACCCGCGCCGCGAGCGACTCGGGCGTGTCGTCCGGCAGCACGGGCACGGCCCGCTGCAGGAGGATCCGTCCGTGATCGTACTCGGCGTCGACCAGGTGGACCGTACAGCCGGAGATCGTGCAGCCGCGCTCGAGCACGGCGCGGTGGACGTGCATTCCGTGGAACCCGCGCCCCCCGAATGCCGGCAGCAGCGACGGATGGATGTTGATGACCCGATCGACGAAGTCGGACGGGATGTCGATGAGGTGGAGAAAGCCGGCCATGACGACGAGATCCGCCGCCGCGGCGCGACAGGCTCCGAACACCGCCGCACTCCACTCGTCGCGGGCCCGTCCGGCGGGCGGCAGCACGGCGACCGGCACGTTCGCCCGCCTCGCGATGGCGACGCCGCGCACGTCCGTCCGGCTCGACACGACCGCGCCGACCCGGGCCGATAGCCGTCCGTCGGCGATGCGCTCGAGCAGATTCTCGAGGGTGCGGCCCGAACCCGAGACGAGCACGGCGAGATTCAGCGGTGCGGCGGGGTCGCTCACGACCGGCCTCCCGCGTCGACGGCCGCGCCACCCGCCCCGTGGGCGACCTCGAGGCTGATCCCGAGGCCGTGACCGTCCACGTCGATGATCGGCCCGTCGTGCGCACCGAACGACACGTGCGTCGCGAGCGTCTCGGCGGCGACGTAGTCGAGATGGGCCTCGATCGCGGCCCGCAGGTCGGGCGACTCCGTCGCGAACACGAGCTCGATCCGATCGGTGAACTCGAGGTCGAGGCTCTTGCGGTGTGACTGCACCGCATGCACCGCCTCGCGCACGAGCCCCTCGGCCACGAGCGCCGGCGTCAGTTCGGTGGACACGACGACGACCGCCTGCCGGCCCTCCGCCGCCGCCCAGCCCGGCCTCGCGCTCGTGCGCACCAGCAGATCCTCCCGCTCGAGCGTCGCCTCGCCGCCCGCCCACGCCACCGTCACGCGGCCGTCACGGGCGAGGGCCGCCAGCAGGGCATCACCGTCCGCCTTCGCGATCGCGTCGCGTGCCTTCGGCAGATCCTTGCCGAGGCGGGGGCCGAGCTTCTTCAGGTCGGCCTGGACGGTCCGCGTGATGTACCGCTCCGGCTCACGGCAGATCTCGAAGCCTTTCACGTTGAGCTCGTCGCAGACGAGATCCGCGTGCGACTCGAGCCACGCGGCGTCGCCGGGTGCGTGAGGGCTCGTCGCGTCCGCGAGGATCACCTCGACCTTCGCGAGCGGCTGTCGCACCTTGAGCTTCTCGGCCGCCCGGGCCGCCCGGCCGAGCGATGCGACGTCGCGGACGAGCGCCATCCGCCGAACGAGGTCGCCATCGATGAGATCGGGTTCGCCGATGGGATAGTCCGTGAGGTGGACGCTTTCCGCAAAGCCCGCGCCGCCCCCCGCGACGGCCAGATTCCGCCAGATCTCCTCCGTGACGAACGGCACGAACGGCGCGGCGAGCCTCGCGATCGTGAGCAGGGTCTGGTAAAGCGTCCAGTAGGCGTCGAGCTTGTCCCGGTTGCCCTCCGGCCCGACATCGGCCCGCCCGGCCGCCCAGAACCGCTCGCGGCTGCGTCGCACGTACCAATTGCTGACCGCCTCGACGAGCCCGGAGAGCCGTTGGGCGGCGCCGAAGTGATCGAAGGCATCGAGCCGCTCGACCATGTCGATGGCGGTGGCATGGACCTCGGAGAGCATCCAGCGGTCGAGCTCGCCATATTCGGACACGGCTCGCCCGCCGCGGGCAACCGCGAAGGAGCGGTCGTCCACGCTGCCGGTCAGGCCGGCCGGGTCGAAGCCGTCGATCCGGGCGTAGATCACGAAGAACGAGTAGACGTTCCAGAGCCGCAGCAGGAACTCGGGAATGCTCTCGCGACTGGCTCGCTCGTTGTAGCGGATGCTCGTCCACGGGGGCTGGCCGGCGAGAAAGTACCACCGCAGGGCATCGGCGCCGTAGGTGTCGAAGATCACCTTCGGCTCCTTGTAGTTGCGCCGGCTCTTGCTCATCTTCTGCCCGTCCTCGCCGAGCATGTGGCCGAGGACGATGCAGGTTTTGAAGGGATGGGGATACGGCTTCTTCGCGTCGCCGGGCTGGCTGCTTCCGGGCGTTCGCCCGAAGAGGAGCGTGCTGATGGCGAGCTGGCTGTAGAACCAGCCGCGCGTCTGATCGATCGCCTCCGAGATGAAGTCGGCCGGAAACTGGGCCTCGAACTCGGCGGTGCCCGAGTGCGGCCAGCCCCACTGTGCGAAGGGCATCGCACCGGAGTCGAACCAGCAGTCGCTCACCTCCGGCACCCGCCGCATCCGCGCTCCGCCGGCGAAGGGCGAGTCGTACGTCACCGCGTCGATGTAGGGCTTGTGCACCGCGAGGTCGTCCGACAGCTGCGGGTTGGCGGCCTTCGCCCTCGCGAACACGTCGGTGCCCGAGATGCCGGGCTTCGCGAGGAGCGCGGCATACGACGGGATGGCCTCCATCCTCCCGGTGGACTCGCACTCCCAGATCGGCAGCGGCGTGCCCCAGTAGCGCTCGCGGGAGAGTGCCCAGTCGACGTTCGTCTCGAGAAAGTTGCCGAACCGGCCGTCCTTGATGTGCTCGGGCAGCCAGGTGATGGCCGCGTTGTTTGCGAGCATCGCGTCGCGGAACTGGCTCGTGCGGATGAACCAGCTCTTCCGCGGATACTGGATGAGCGGGTCGGCATCGGCCCGCCAGCAGAACGGGTAGTCGTGGACGTACTGCTCCTGGTGGACGAGCAGGCCGCGGGCCCGCAGGTCGCGGGCGATGTCGCGATCGCAGTCCTTCACAAACCGCCCGCTCCCCATCGCAAAGGCGTCGGTGAACGTGCCGTCGGGGGCGACGCAGTTGAGGAGCGCAGGCTTGGTCCCGGGGGCGAACCGCGCCTGCTCCGCGACGAGCACGCCGTAGTCCACCTCGCCGAAGGCGGGGGCGACGTGCACGATGCCGGTGCCCGAATCGGTGGTCACGAAGTCGGCGGCAACGATCCGCCAGCCGATCGTGTCGCTGCCGCCGCCGGCGAGCGGGGCCGACTCGGGCGGGCCGGCCGTGCGGAACGTGTCGAACGGGGGCAGGTAGGACCGGCCGACGAGCGCGGCTCCCGGCAGGCGATCCACGACGTCAAAGGCCTTTTTCAGCTTCTCGCCGAAGGTGGCGGCGAGCGGTTCGGCGAGGATGTACTCGGCTTCGTCCGCACTCCCCGTCTCGCGGACGACGACGTAGTCGAGGTCCGCCTTGACCGCGGCGAACTGGTTCGACGGGAGCGTCCAGGGCGTGGTCGTCCAGGCCACGAGGCTGCGGTTCGTCGGCCGTCCGGCCGCGTCGATGAGCGGAAAGGCGACGTAGACGCTCGGGTCGGCCACCTCCGTGTAGCCCTGGCCGACCTCCCCGCTCGAAAGCGCCGTGCCCCCCTGCGCCCACCACCAGACGATCTTGTGACCCTGATACAGAAGACCGCGGTCGAAGAGCGTGGCGAGCGCCCACCAGACGCTCTCGACGTAGCTCTGGTGGTAGGTGACGTAGGCATCCGAGAGGTCGATCCAAAACCCGATCCGCTCGGTGAGCGTCTCCCACTCCTTCATGTAGCGCCAGACCGACTCCTGGCACTTGTGGATGAAGGGCTCGACTCCGTAGGCCTCGATCTCGGCCTTCGAGTGGATGCCGATCTCCTTGCAGACCTCGACCTCGACGGGCAGGCCGTGGGTGTCCCAGCCGGCTTTGCGCTCGCACAACTCCCCGCGCATCGTGCGGTAGCGTGGGTAGAGATCCTTGATGGCCCGGGTCAGGCAGTGGCCGGGGTGCGGCATCCCGTTGGCGGTCGGAGGCCCCTCGAAAAAAACGAATCGCGGGCCGTCGCGTCGCAGTTCGAGCGACTTCCGGTACACGCCGCGCTCCCGCCAAAACGCGGCAATCCCGGCTTCGATCTCGGGAAAGTCGGGCTGGCCTCGAACGGGAGCGAACATCGGCACTGCTGCAGGGCGGGGAACGCGGGCGGGCGGCAGGAAACGCGGGCCGTGCGTTCGTGCCGCATCCCGTGGTACCCGTCGAATTGGAATTCCCGCGTCAGCGTACCCCCGGGCGACACAACGCCACAGGGGCTGCCTCAACGTGCCTTTTTGCGGCACTCGGCCGGGCGGTCGTTCTCTGCGTCCACCGCGAGGGCGGCGTCGGCTGAGACGCAGGAACGGCCCGAGGCATTTTGCGGCACCGCGCGCTGCAGATGTGCCACCCACGGGGCGGGTGTCTCACTCTGAACCCCGCCGGACCGCCGTACGGGCAGCGGAAACATGCCGCAAAGCGGTGTGGTTCGAGTAATCCCGTGACCCCACGACCTTTGGCACACGGCTTGCTATCTTTCCGCGGCAGCGTCGATCCCTACGATCCCGTCGGTCGCATTGTCACCCCAGCCCCCGGAGCCCACGCCGCCATGCGCCAGCACCTCCTCACTCGCCCTGAGTCCCTCGAATCCCGCCTCGCCCTCGCGGGCATGTTTGTGTTCACCGACAGCGATGGCGAAGTCGCAACGGTGCATTCGACGCAGGGCACGGATTTTGACCTCGCGTCCTCCATCTTCCTCATCAACTCGGGAATCGGCTTCCAACTCAATCGCGTCGATCTGTCACGGCCGGTCTTCGCCGGGACGAGGCTCCGGATCACCGCGACTCCCTCCGGTGGCGACGGACTCGTGCATGTCGGCGAGGTCTTCGCGCCGCACGATCTTCGTGCCGTCGTCGTCGGCGGCGACCTG
>JBJTBO010000220.1:0-3188 GCA_046091445.1 Planctomycetaceae bacterium
CGCGTCGGGCGTCGCGGCACGCACGGTGCCGATGGGGCAGCTTTCCTGACCGAGATCGGCCAGGCGCCGCATGATCCCCTCGGCGGCGTGGGGTGCGACGACGAGCACCATGCCGATGCCCATGTTGAATACGCGCTCCATCTCGTCGTCCGCGATGCGTCCGAGACGCTGCACCCACGGGAAGACGGCCGGCACGGGCCAGCTGCCACGCTGGAGCACCACCTGCGCGGTCTCGGGCACGATTCGACCGAGGTTCTCCACGAGGCCACCCCCGGTGATGTGGGCGATGCCGTGGACCACGTGACCATCGCGGTCGTGCGTGAGGGCGGCCCGCACGGCGCGGGCGTAGAGCCGCGTCGGCTCGAGGAGCACCTCGGCGACCGTGCGGCCGCCGAAGTCGGGGAGGACATCGCCACACGTCAGGCCGCCCATGTCGAAGACGGCCTGACGCACGAGGCTGTAGCCGTTGGAGTGCAGCCCGCTCGACGCCAGGCCGAGCGCGACGTCACCCGCCGCGATGGCACGACCGTCCACGAGCCGCCGCCGCTCCACGACGCCCACGCAGAACCCCGCGAGGTCGTACTCGCCGCGCTGGTACATGTCGGGCAGGATCGCCGTCTCGCCCCCCACCAGCGCGCAGTCGCAGGCGGCGCAGGCGTCGGCGATGCCCCGCACGATCTGCTCGAGGAGGGCCGGGTCGTCGTGCGAGAGCGCCACGTAGTCGAGGAAGAAGAGCGGCTCGGCACCGGTGCAGAGGCAGTCGTTGACGCTCATCGCCACCAGGTCGATGCCGACGGTGTGATGGACGCCTGCGGTGACCGCGACCTTGAGCTTCGTGCCGACGCCGTCGGTGCACGACACGAGCAGGGGCTGCTCGTAGCCGCGTGCGAAGAGGCCCGGCAGGTCGAGCGCGAAGAGCGCCGCGAAGCCTCCCTCGGCGCCGAGCACGCGCGGGCAGTGCGTGCGGCGCAGGTGGGCCGGCAGTCTCGCCATGCCCTCGCGGTAGAGGGCGAGATCGACACCGGCCGAGGAGTAGGTGGCTCCGCTCACGCGGGTATCATCGCCGGGGAATTCCGGCCCGCAAGGCCGCCGCGTCGCGCCGCGTGGGCACCGAAGCGCGATCCGCGGTGACGCGCGTCGACGCATCGCCGCGCCGGCCGACACCGGTGGTATTATGCCGCCCATGCCTCCTCGGAAACCGAGATCCACGGGCAGGCGGTCGCACGCGCGAAAGGCGTTGCCGCCGCTCCAGTTCAGCTTTCCCCTGCCCTACGGTGCCGTGCTCCAGGAGGGCGCCGGCCGCCGCACCGGCGGCGTGCAGTTCGTCGTCTACAGCCACTCGGCGACGGCGATGCGGGTGCTGCTCTACGACGGCGTCGGCGACCGGGATCCTGTGGAGGCGATCGAACTCGACCCGGAGAGTGACCGCTGGGGCGACATCTGGAGCATCTTCGTGCCCGGGCTCGGCCCCGGACAGCTCTATCACTTCCAGGCCGACGGACCCTTCGATCCGGAACGGGGCCAGCGGTTCGACGGGGCGGCACGGCTCATCGACCCCTACGCGAAGGCGCTCGCCGGCGACTACCTGCTCGACGACGCGGGCCAGATCGTGCCGCCCAAGTGCGTGGTCGTGGACGACGCCTTCGACTGGCAGGGCGACCGCCACCTGCGGCGCGACCTCGCCGATACCGTGATCTACGAGATGCACGTGCGCGGCTTCACGGCCGCCGAGACGAGTGGTGTCGCACGGCCCGGCACCTACCTCGGCGTCATCGAGAAGATCCCCTACCTCACGTCGCTGGGGGTCACGGCGGTCGAGCTGATGCCGGTGCACGAGTATCCGGCGTCGCTGCCGGGAGCGGCGCCGCCCGCGCGGGGCAATTACTGGGGCTACGACCCGATCGCCTTCTTCGCCCCGCACCGCGGGTACGCGGCCGGGACGGAGCCGGGCTGCCAGGTGCGCGAGTTCAAGGAGATGGTGCGGGCGCTGCACGCGGCCGGCATCGAGGTGATCCTCGACGTGGTCTTCAACCACACCGCCGAGGGCAACCACCTCGGCCCGACGCTCTCGCTCAAGGGCCTGGAGAACCGCGTCTACTACATGCTGGGCGACGGCGGGTCGTCGTACAAGAACTATTCGGGCTGCGGCAACACGATCAACGGCAACCATCCGATCGTGCGCGAGGTCATCTTCCTCTGCCTGCGGCACTGGGTGCACAACTACCACGTCGACGGCTTCCGCTTCGACCTCGCGAGCATCCTCTCCCGCGACCGCAACGGCGACATCCTGCCGAACCCGCCGATCATCGAGGTCATCACGGAGGACCCGATGCTCGCGGATACGAAGATCATCGCGGAGGCCTGGGATGCGGCGGGTGCCTACCAGGTCGGCTCGTTCGCGAGCCTGCGCTGGGCGGAGTGGAACGGCCGCTACCGTGACGACGTGCGCCGCTACTGGCGCGGCGATTACGCGCAGACCGGCCACCTCGCCACGCGCCTGGCCGGATCGAGCGACCTCTACGGGGACGACGGGCGTCAGCCCTTTCACAGCATCAATTTCGTGACGAGCCACGACGGCTTCACGCTCAACGACCTGGTCAGCTACCGGGAGAAGCACAACGAGGCCAACGGCGAGGGGAACCGCGACGGCGACAACAACAACTTCTCGGAGAATTACGGCGTCGAGGGTCCCACACGGCGGCCGGAGGTGAACGCGCTGCGGGCCCGTCAGCTCCGCAACATGCTCGCGACGCTGCTGCTCAGCCAGGGCGTGCCGATGCTCGTCGCGGGTGACGAGTGCCGCCGCACGCAGGGGGGCAACAACAACGCGTGGTGTCAGGACAACGCCGTCTCCTGGTTCGACTGGAGCCTCGTCGACGGCAACGCCGACCTCGTGCGATTCGTCCGCGAGTTGATCCGCTTCCGGCGCGACAACCCGACGCTCCGGCGACGGTCCTTTCTCGCCGGCGGCACCAGTGCCAACGGCACGATTCCCGACGTCGAGTGGTTCTCGCCGGAGGGCACGCTCATCGACTGGTATGCGTGCGACGCGAGCCTCTGCTGTCTGTTCGGCGCTCCGCCGGTGGACGACGCGCACGTCGACGGCGTGCCGAGGCACGTCATGCTCCTGTCGCATTCCGGCTCCACGCCGCGGTCGTTCCGGCTCCCGTCGGTTCCGGCGATTCGCG
>JBJTBO010000221.1:0-10629 GCA_046091445.1 Planctomycetaceae bacterium
CCACGACGTCGCCCTCGCCTTCGCCGCGCCCTTCGTCAGCGGCAAGGACAGTCTCAACAACGTCTTCGCCTGGACCGACCGCGACGGCGTCGCGCGCGAGCGATCGATTCCACCCACCCTTCTCGCGACGGCGATGGGCCAGGTCGACGACGTCGCCCGGACGGTCACGCCGGCCTTCACCGCCGCCGGGCAGCGGCTCGCGATCGTGGGACGCACCACCGCCGACCTCGCCGGCAGCCAGCTCGAACGGCTCGGCGTCGTCCGCGGTGGCCGGGTGCCGGCGGTCGATCTCGACGCATGCCGCACCCAGGTGCGGGCCGTGGCCGCCGCGGTGGCGGCGCGGATGGTCGCGTCGTGCCACGACATCTCCGACGGCGGGCTCGTGGTCGCGGCGGCGGAGATGGCGATCGGCGGCCGACTCGGCTGCCGTCTCCGGCTCGCCGACGTCCCCGCGGATCTCGCCGACACGCCGTCCGCGGCCCGCGCGCTGGCCGTCGGCTGCAGCGAATCGCCCGGTCGGTTCCTCTGTGCCGTGCCGGCGGACGCCGTCGATGCATTCGCCGCCACGATGGACGGCACGACGTGGGCCTGGGTGGGCGAGGTGACGGCCGAGCCCGTGGTGCAGATCGAGGGATTCGACGGCGCCGTCGAGTCGCTGCCCGTCGAACGACTCGCGGCCGCGTGGCGCGGTGCGGCGCAGGAGCCCACCACGGCCGCGACGTCCGACCGCGCATCGACGGCCGGTCCATCGGGAGGGGCACGCTGACATGCTCGCACCTCGCGCCCTCGTGCTCCGGGCTCCCGGCACGAACTGCGATCACGAGACGGCCCGCGCGTTCGAACTGGCCGGGGGGCTCGCACGACGGGTGCACATCCGCGCGCTCGTGGCACGGCCCGCGGCGCTGGATGACGTGCAGATCGTCTGCATCCCGGGCGGCTTCTCCTATGGTGACGACATCGCCAGCGGCCGCATCTTCGCGCTCGAGCTGCGCGTGCGGCTGGCCGACGCACTGCATCGGTTCCGCGACCGAGGCGGCCTCATCCTCGGCATCTGCAATGGCTTCCAGGTGCTGCTGCAGACGGGCCTGCTCGCGGCGGGCGCGGGTGGCGAACCCGTCGCGTCTCTGGCCCACAACGATTCGGGGAGGTTCATCGATCGCTGGGTGCCACTGGTGGCGCAGCCCGGGCCCTGCGTGTTCCTGCGTGGCATCGGCCAGCTCGAGCTGCCGGTCGCCCACGGCGAGGGACGCTTCGTCACCGGATCGGGCGCGGCCCTCGCGTCGCTCGATGCCGCCGGGGTGCTCGCCCTGCGGTACGACACGGATCGCGACGCCACCGCGAATCCCAACGGCTCCCAGGCGGATGTGGCCGGCGCGTGCGACGAGACCGGCCGCGTCTTCGGACTCATGCCCCATCCGGAACGGTTCGTCGATGCGACGCAGCACCCCGCGCGGCACGGTCGGCTCGATTCCTCCGTCGCCGGCGCCGGTTTGACCATCTTTCGGAACGCCGTCGCGCACGTCGCCTGACGCGCCCACGCGCCGTCGACCCGCGAACGACGTTGACGCACGGCGCGTTCGTCGCTACCTGTCCCCTGCCCGGCGTGCCACGGCCCGGTTTCCCAACCTGCCACGATGCCGCGGTCATCCCGTCTTCTCCGGTCACAGCGCACGTGCATCGGGGACGCGTGCCGCCGACGAGTGCGTGTTCCACTCACGTTCGATCGGCTCGGCGAGACGCGACGGAGCGCGACGACATGGCCGACTGCACGTGGAAAAAGTCCCCCATGGCCTTTTTCCGACCGCCGAGTGTCGCCGCATCCCAACGCGGCAGGTCGCTGCGACACCCCGAGCGACCGCGCGGGGTCCTCGCCCTCGCGACCGGCCTCGCGGCCGTCGCCGCGGCGGGCTGCCAGCTCGCGCCCCATGGCGCGGCCGACCGGGCCGCCGCCCCCGTGGAACGGGCCCTCGCCGGACCACGGCGGCCGCCGGCCAGCCGCCCGCTCGAGGTGGATGTGGTGTTCCTGCGCCATGAGCCCCACGACGCGCTGCTTGGCAACGATCTTTGGGCGCTCGTCGACGAGCAGGCGATCGACGAACAGACGCGACGACAGCTCTCGGCCAACGGCCTGCGGGGCGGGGTGGTGATCGGCGACGTGCCGGCGCCGCTGGCCTCCCGGCTGGCCGAGGCGGCCGCGGAGCCCACGCTCGACGCGTCTGGCACGCTCCGCGTGCTGCAGCTGCTGCCCGGCCGGCGGGCGGAGATCGTCGCCACGACACTGCGGCCCGACTTGATCGTGCTCGAGAACGACGGCGAATCGGTCCGCGGCACCACGTACCACGATGCCAGTGGCGTGGTGGCTGTCCGGGCGTGGCCGGCGGCGGACGGCCGGGTGCGGATCGAGGCGGTGCCCGAGCTCAAGCACGGGCCCTCGCGACGCACGTGGGTCGGCGAGGAGGGCGCCTTCCGGCTGGAAACCGGACAGTCGAGCCATCGTCTCGACCGTCTCGCGGTCACGGTCGACCTGCCGCCCCATGGCCTGCTTGTGATCGGATGCCGCCCCGATGCCCCGTCGAGCATCGGTGAGGCGATCCTCCAGGAACGACCGGCAGACGCGGTCGCCTCCCGCCAGCTGCTCGTCATCAGTCCACGTGCGGCAGCGGTCGACCCGGTCTTCGCCACCGCCACGACCGCCGACGCCGACACCTTCACGAGGTAGGACGCGGCATCCCGCCAGCGCCACCCTCTCGCGCCGCCCTCTCGCGAAGATGGGGAGCGCCGGAGGGATGTGCCGGAGAGCCCGCGCGACAGGTGGTGAGACGGCGAAGCGGGCGACTCCGCGCAGCCCCGGCGCTCTGCGCATCGTTGGCAAGCGAAGACCTCACCACGGCACCGAGTGGCCGGCGCGAGACGGGTGTGCCGATTCCTCCGACGATGGCGGCGAAGGCCGCCGGGCCGACAGCACCCGGATGCACCCATGCACGACGCAGCGCAGTCCCACGAACCGTCCGCAAAGCGGCATCGCCCGGCCACGCCGACCGTCTTCGGTGCCGCGTTCGTCGCCGGCGCCGTGGCGGCGTTCGGAATCAACAGTTTCTTCGACGCCCACGTCGCCCGCACACGGCCGCAGGTGGAGAGCGAGCCGATCGTCGTGGCCCTGCGGTCGCTGCCCCAGGGGGCGCCGGTGACCGTGTGGGATGTGGCGCTCCGCGACTGGCCACGGGCCATGCTGCCGGAGAGCGCCCTGCGGGCCGAGGACCGGTTCGAGGGTTGTGTCCTGCGTCATCCGCTCCGGGAGGGCCAGCCGCTCCTCTCGGTGCAGCTCGCGCGGCCGGAAGGTTCCGCGGGGACGTTTGCGTCGTCGCTGACCGAGGCGCTCGCGGCCGCATCGATCGCGCCGCCGACGGAGCTGCAGGAGACGTTCACCCCGCCGGTCGCCGCGGCCCCCGTGGAGGCCCAGCCGGTCGCCACCGCACCGTTGGCTCCGCTGTCGGCGCCCGCGGCAGGCATTCCGTCGAGTGCGCTTCCGCCGCGGGACGCCGTGGAGGTGTTCGCCCCCGTCGAGCCCGCTCGCGCCGCGGAGGTGACGGAAGCGGTGCCCGGGATCGAGACAGGGAACGCACCGGTGACGGAGGTGGTGCCTGTGACCGACGTGCCGGCCCGCACGGTGACGGAGCCGGTGACCTCTGCCGCAACCGACCCGGAAGGTAACATCGAGATCGACAACGCGGTGCCCGATGAATCCGAACGGGTCACGACGACGGCTGAACCGTCGCCCACCCCGGTCGACCCGATCCCAGCGGATCGTGAGGCCATGCCTGCCGATCCGGTCGTGGCGGACGATACCCCGACCGAAGCAGCGGTCCCGGTCGCGGAGGTCCCCGATGCGGACGCCTCCGATTCCGCCGTCACGAGCACCGCGGCACCGGTCGTGCCCGCACCGCTCACGACCGGGCTCACGCCGATCGAGTCCGTCACTGCCGAGCCCGCGACGGGCACCGACAGCGTCGCCTCCGCTCCCGGCTTCGATGATCAGACGAACGAAGCCACGGAGGTCCGACCGCTGCCGCCGGTCGCGGGGCCGATCGGAGTGTCGCGCCAGCGGCCACCGGTCCCGCCCGCTCCCGGTTCCGATATCGAGGTTCCGCTGGCCGTCGCCAGCCGCCAGCGGGCCGCCCAGACGGCGGCCAATCGCCCCGGCAGTGTGCTTGCCTCTCCCGATCCCGCCGTGAGCGAATCGCTGCCGATCCCGACGACCCCCGTGAGCGACGTCGCCCTGCCACTGGAGGCCGTCGCCGCAGGACATCTGCCTGCCAAGCCGACCGGGCCTCGCGGGACATCGACGAGCGACTCGTCACGGAGTGCCGACGTGACCGTCGGTGCGGCCGTTACGACGGCGCCCGGCAACGGTGCGGGCTCGGTGGGTGAAGCGAACGCCACGACGGGATCGACCGGCACGGTGGCGGAGTCACGGACCGCGGCGAAGGGTTCGACGCCGTCGTCGCGCATGGAGCCGAACGCGACCCCGTCGGCCTCGAGCGGCCCCGCATCGGGAGATGCCGCCGCGACCGCGACGCCTCCGCTGCGACACCTCGTCGTGCCCGAGCGCATCGCGATGCAGGCGGACGCGTCCTTCGTCACAACCCGCCCCGTCACGGAAGGAGAAGCCACGGCCACGGAGACTGGTGCGGCGGCGACCGCGACATCGGCTGACGCGCGTGCCACGACACCAGCGCCGTCGCGTCCTGCCGAAGCCGTCAAGCCGCGGGGCGATCGCACTGGGCGGCCGTCCCCCCAGCCGCACACCGCGCCGAGCCGTTCCAGCGGCCCGGTCATGCGGGCGATCGGCAGCATGCTGCAGGGGTTCAACGCCGAGCCCACCCCGGACCCGTCGCGGCGCCGTTGACCGCGCTGCGTAGGCTCGGCTCCGTCGGCTCGGTTCGGATGACGGCGCCGAAATCGATCCAGCCGGTGTCGATCCAGCCGGTGCGGGAGAGGCTGACGGTCATGCCGATGCGCTCAGTGCGTCGCATGGGATCGCTCGGGCGGCACGAGGCGCGTGGCAAGGATCGATGCCGCGCCCCCTGCCGCGACGACCGCACCGGCTGATGCGATGACCCAGAGCAGGCTGGCGATCGTCGACGCGGCCCGCTCTCGTCGCTCCTGGTTGGGCGGTGGAGGCTGAGGCCCGTTTCGCTCGAACACCTGCCACGCTCGCAGGACGGCATCGAGGCTCGACGAGCGAACGAGTTGACGGATGGCGACCTCGTCGACCCACGAGCTTCCGGTCGGTGTGGACCCGTACTGCCACGCGCCGAGCGAGGCGGCGAGCGCCACGATCCCTCCGGCGAGCAGACACGCGTGTCCGATCGACCATGGCCGACGCGAGCCCGCGTCGTGCCGGTGCGCGCCATCGGTCGTGCGGGCCGCCGACGCCGAGGCCGTTCCGCCCGAACCGCCATGCAGCGCATGGCTTGCCTGACCGGCATGACTCGAAGTCCCGAGTCGACGCAGAGCACCCAGTCGAGGCACGGGCTGCTCGACGCCGCAGGAAGGGCAGCGAGCCCTCCCGCCAGCCTGACCAGCCACGACGGGGATCGTCGCGGAACACGCACACCGTAGCTCGAACGTTTCCATCGTTGCCCACCGGACTCGGCGACGGATGTCCCGTGGCCGCAGAAGCCGCTCCCTCGATCCCTTTTACCAACAGCAGGCCTGAAGACGCCAAAAAAACGTCGGCCAGGCAAAAAAAAAGTGGTCCCGATGATCGACCAGCGGCATAATCTCTCGCCGCCCGGGAGTGCCCCCTTGCCGACGCACGACGACTCGAGGAGCACACCCGCACGGCACACCGCCGTCCCGGATTCGTCGTCCTGGATGTGGAGTCCTGGATCCGATTCGGTCGGCGGTGCGCGTATGGACGATCGCATCCCCTCGCGCCGGAGCGATCCGGTGGTGGTGGTGAACACATGGTGGCCTGCTGGGGCGCTTCGCTGGGCGGGTGGCTGGACGGATGACCGGATGGATGGCTCGGGGGGGTGGCTGGACTTGCCTCACCCTTGAATCACACTGTCGGCTCGTCGAATGATTGGCCGTGGTGAAGATCCTGCTCGATCCCGCCCATGGAACGATGCGTTTCTCGATTTCCTCTGTTTTCCCGACTTCTTCCCGGATCGCGCGACGGGGACATGACGGACCGTGATGGACTGACCAAGGAGCACTGATTTGTACGACTCGCTGCTGGACGAACTCGAGGACGATGTCGTTTCCAATCCCCAGGAAGTCGAGGATCTGACGGAGAAGGTCGTCGACGCCGAGGAGGCCGACGCCGACCTGCTGGTCGATGAGACCGAGGTGGCCGTGCTTCCCGAGGGGGAGCTCGACCGCGAGGCCGACGCGGAGGTCGACACCGGCACCGATGCGGAGGAGATGCTCACCGAGCAGGTCGAGAACTGGTCGGACGATCCGGTCCGGATGTACCTGACCCAGATGGGCGAGATCCCGCTGCTCACGCGGGCCCAGGAGATCCACCTCGCCCGCCAGATCGAGACGACGCGGGCGCAGTTCCGCGCGAAGCTGCTCGAGTGCGAATATGTCTGCGAGCACGCGTTTCGGGTGCTCTCCCGGGTGCACCGCGGCGAGCTGCCGTTCGACCGCACGGTGCAGGTCTCGGTGACCGACCGCCTCGAGAAGGAGCAGATCCTCGGACGCCTGCCGCACAATCTGCGGACGCTCGAGGTGCTCGTCAAGCAGAACAAGGCCGATTACCGGATCGCCCTCTCTAAGAAGCGCCGGATGGCCGAACGGCGCGAGGCGTGGGCCCGACTCGGCCGGCGTCGCAGGCGCTGCGTCCGGCTCGTCGAGGAACTCGGCCTGCGGACCCAGCGCATCGAGGGCATGATCCCGCAGCTCGATGGTTTCGTCGCCCGGATCAAGGAGCTGAAGGCCAAGATCGACGCACACAAGCGGACGAAGCAGCCGCCGTCGGGACGGCAGAAGCTCGTCGACGAGTATCGTTCGATCCTGAAGGCGTGTCAGGAAACGCCGCGCAGCCTCGCGCGGCGGATGAACGAGATCCGCGTCATCTTCGCCAAATATCAGCAGGCGAAGCGCGGCCTCTCCGAGGGCAACCTGCGTCTGGTCGTGTCGATCGCGAAGAAGTACCGCAACCGCGGGCTCTCGTTCCTCGACCTCATCCAGGAGGGCAACGCAGGGCTCATGCGGGCGGTGGACAAGTTCGAGTACCGCCGCGGCTTCAAGTTCTGCACCTATGCGACCTGGTGGATCCGGCAGGCGATCACCCGCGCGGTGGCCGACCAGAGCCGCACGATCCGTATCCCGGTGCACATGGTGGAGACGATGAGCCGCGTCCGGAACGTGGCGCGTCAGCTGCTCCAGGAGTACGGCCGCGAGCCGACGATCGAGGAGATCGCCGCCCGGGCTGGCACGCCGGTCGACGAGACCCGCCGGGTGACCGCGATGAGCCGCTACCCGATCAGTCTCGACCGTCCCGTGGGCAACAGCGAGGACAGCCACTTCGGCGACCTCCTGCCCGACACCGGCGCTGAAAACCCCGCCGTGGGTGCCGCCCAGGAGATGCTCCGGAATCGCATCGCGAAGGTGCTCAAGAGTCTTTCCTACCGCGAGCGGGAAATCATCAAGCTCCGCTACGGCCTCGGCGACGGCTACAGCTACACGCTCGAGGAGGTGGGGCACATCTTCAAGGTCACCCGCGAGCGCATCCGGCAGATCGAGGCCAAGGCCGTGCGGAAGCTGCAGGCTCCGGCCCGCAGCGAGGAGCTCAGCGGCTTCATCGACTGAACGTCGCGACGCCGCCAGGCCAAGGACCGACCGACGCAGCGAGAACCGCGCCGCTGCGTCGGTCGCCCCCCCCCACCGCAAAAAACGAGCCTCCGGGGAAGGGGCTGCCCACGCCCCGAGAGCCGGGCTGTGGAAGCAAGCGCAGGCAGGATGCCGAAGCGCCGCGGACACGCAGTGAGCGAAGCCCAGGATGGGCGCAGCGAACGTCCGGCGACGGGGCGTGGGCAGCCCCGACCCACGCACGACGTGACCCTCGGAACGCACCCACGACCTCAGGTTCGGGTTGCCCATTCGCACGCCTGGAGGCGTACGCCACAGGGGCGTGCGCAGCCCCGGGCAAGACGATACCGGGTGGGTAGCCCTGACCCATGCCCGACCGGAATCCGCTGCGGAGCGTCGCACCGCAGGTATCCTTGGGCCCACCTGCGCCACCGTTCCAACGAAAGGACCCATCCATGCGCGCCACGCTCATCGCCCTGCTCGCCACCGCCGCCTGCGTCACGCTCGATGCCGCCGAGCCGGTGGCGTTCCCCAGCACCACGATCGATCTGGGGTGCGTCGTGGGCGACCTCGAGAAGAGCGTGCGGTTCTACACCGAGGGTGTCGGATTTCGGGAACTGCCCGGGTTCGACGTGCCGGCGTCGCTCGCCACGGATGCCGGGCTCACCGACTCGAAGCCGCTCTCCATCCGCGTGCTCGTGCTCGGTGACCATCCCAACGCGACGAAGCTCAAGCTGATGCAGGTGGCGGGCACGACGCCGCGGACCGGCGACACCGATTTCGTCCACTCGCACACCGGCTTCCGCTACCTCACGATCATGGTGGACGACACCGACGCGGCGCTCGCCCGCCTCGCGAAGATCGGCGTGAAGCCGATCGCCAAGAGCCCCATTGCCCTGCCCGATACGCTCGCGCCCGGCATGCACCTGACGTGCGTGCGCGATCCCGACGGCAACGTCGTCGAGCTCATCGCGCCGCGGAAGTAGGATGGGTGGCGCTCAGGTCGCCCGCTGCGTGCCCGACGCGGGTATCGTGCCGGCCCGTTCGAGCCAACCGATGACCTCCGCGGCGAGGGCATCGGGCGGCCGGGCCGCCGAATCGACCACGATCTCCGGCGCCCGTGGCTCCTCATAGGGGTCGTCGATGCCGGTGAAGTTCCTGATCTCGCCGGCCCGTGCCTTCTTGTAGAGGCCCTTCGGATCGCGTCGCTCGCAGACCTCGAGCGGGGCCCGGACGAAGATCTCGACGAAGTCGCCGGGGGCGAGCGTCGCCCGCACGGCATCTCGGTCGCGACGGTAGGGACTCACGAACGCGGTGAGGACGATCAGTCCGGCCTGTGCGAAAAGATCGGCCACCGCGCCGACTCGCCGGATGTTCTCGGCGCGGTCCGCGGGGCCGAAGCCGAGTCCGAAGCGGGCGGCAGCCTCCTCTCCGAAGCGATCCCGCAGCAGGGCGGGTGCGGCGTTGAGCCCGAGCCGCACGTTGTCGCCGTCGAGCACGAACGTGCGGCAGCCGCGGTCGTGCAGCAGGCGGTCCACGGCGTTGGCGAGCGTGCTCTTGCCGCAGCCCGACAGTCCCGTGAACCAGAGCACGCACCCCCGGTGGCCCGCGGCCCGCTCCCGGTCCGCACGGCTCACCGCGTGCTCGTGCCAGCGCACGTCCACGATCTCGCCACCATGCTCACGATCGCTCATCGCATCATCCCCAGGGGCGACCGGGTGTCACCAGGCGTCGAGCCGCACGGTGCACTCGACCCGCCGCGGGGCGGCATCGATGCCCGGCCGCTCGACCGACAGCGTGATCGACTCGCCCGGACCGTGGCGGGCCACGCAGGCCGTGAGCGCCTCGAAGCCGTTGATCGGCTCGCCGACGATCGCGACGACCACGTCACCGCTCCGGAGTCCGCCCAGTTCCGCCGCCGACCCCGGCTGGACCTGTCGGATCTCGCACGGGCCGGCCAGACCGGCGGCGCTCACGCCGAGCTTGCCCCCTTTCCGCACGTCGATCTCGGCGTCCGGCAGGCGGGCAGCGAGGGCGCGTGCCGCCTGGTCGTCGATGCCGGTGCCGTAGAGGTTGAGGATCCGCAGGCCGCGGAGCCGGCCGAGCACCGCCACCACGGAGCCGTCGATCGCCACCCCATGGAGGCTCACGCGTGCCACGCCGCGCAGCCGTGCCACCTGCCGCAGATCCTCCGCGGTGCCACGCCAGCCGGCACCGATCAGGACGTCGATGCCCGCGCCGCCGCCCGGCTCCGGAGTGATCGTCGCCCCGAGCAATTCCAGCCGGGAGCGGGCCTCGTCGCCCATGCCGAGAAAGTGGAATTCGAGCACCGACGCAGCCATGTGCGCCACCGGCTCCTCGCCGCGCTCCGCCAGTTCCTCGAGCGCGTGCTCGGCCTCGGCCGCGACGTCCGGATCATCGCTGTCGAGTATGCCGCGCACGATCTCGACGCCGCGGGCGACGACCTCCAGGTCGCCCGCGCGCATCGCCGCGGCGAGCGGCTCGCTCGCCTCCCGGCCAACCCGCTCGAGGCTGCGTGCCGCGGCCTCGCGCCGGGCGAACTGGTCGGACCCGAGGTCCTCGACCCACCGGTGGATGGCCGCGACCGACTCCGGGTCGGCCTCCTCCGCCGCCGCGACGGCGCACGGCCAGACGGCGATCGCGGCGACGACGAAACGACTGACGGCCACCCTGGCGACTCCCGCAACTCCGCCGAACTATACCAGCCGGAGGCGGTCGGCCGGCATCGGACTACACTGCGGAGATGACCCGCGCGACAGCATCCCGGGTCTGCGGCCGTGGCGCCGC
>JBJTBO010000222.1:0-7166 GCA_046091445.1 Planctomycetaceae bacterium
CGCCAATCTCGAGCAGATGTCGGCCACGGCCGAGAAGGTTCAGGTCGGCAAACGGTGCATTGGGCACGGGGATCCCTGATGTTGTCGGGTGCCCGCCTCAAACGTGAGGATACCACAGCGTGCTGCGTTGAGCCCATCTGCGCAGTCACGTCACTTCTTCCGATCCTTTTGCGGAGGCTTGCTCGGCTTCGGCGGCTTGTTCGTGTCGCGTTGGTCGGCCCCGCGCCTCGTCGCCAGCGACTGCTGGGCGCGTGCCAGCCGCGGGCGGGCGGCAAGCAGATCACGGTTCTCGCGAACGAGCGTCGCCTCAGCCTTTTCCTCGGCGGCTGTTGCCGCGATCAAGGCCCTGCTCGCGGACTGGAGGTCCGGGTCGCTCTCGACGGTCTTGTCAAATCGGCTCTGAGCGGTCTTGAACCGTGCTTCCGCCGCGGCCACCTCCGCGTCCAGGCCGGTCAGTCGAGGATCGGCGGCGGTGGCAGTCCGCTCCATTTCGCGCATCGTCGCCGCGGCCGCCGCAGCTCGGCGTGCGGCATCCTCTCGGTCGCCCTCCACCTCAGGGACCAGCAGCGCGAGCGCCTCGGCCCGCTCGTTCTCTGCCGCCACATAGGCCGGCTGGGATCGCACGGTCGCAAGGACCGGCTGGGCCGCCTCCTTGAATCGTGCCCGGGCCTCGCTCAGTCGCTCTCGCGCCGCGGCGATCGTGCCTGAGTCCGCATGCTCTTGCTCGAGTCGATCCGCCGTCTTCTCGAGTGCGCTGCCGGCTCGCTGCCGCTCTGCTTCGGCCTCGCGGTAGCGTGACTGCGATTGCTGCAGCGACTGCTGCGCCTGCCGGACCTCCCGCTCGGCGGCGTTCACCGCCTCACGCGCCTCCGTCACTGCCGCGTCCTCACGTCGCTCGTCAGCCCGCCGGGCGCGACCGCTGTCGGCGGCACGCACGGGCATGATCGCGAGCGCACACAGGAGGGCGAATACGTGTGTCGCACGCACGGCCATTCGCTCGAGGACGAGGCCCGACGCGGTGCGCGGATTGCTCATGACATCACCTCACAGCGGCGATCTCTCTCGTCGGGCTCCTGAGATCATACGTCCTCGAGGTTCCCGCGGAGGAATCCGCCTTCATCTTCGCGATCGTGCCCATGACGCTGGCTCCGGCCGTGCGGGGCTTTCACGGTCCCCCAAGTCCTCGAGCGCGTGCGCCTGGAGCTCTTTGCCTGCAAGCCGGCGGCCGCCCCCACCCGGAGCAGTGCGTGCGATCCCAAAATCCGTGTTTCAGGCTGCGAAACCGCTCTGCCGTCGTGCGAGGTGTTCTGGTACACCTCCCTTCCACGACGGCCGCAGCCGGTCGGCACCACCTGCCGACATGTGGGCCACTCGACACCATGCAGGGCCCCGCATGTCGCTCGCCATCGAGGTGGTCTGCTGGTTCGCCGCACTCGTCGTCTTCATGTCGATCGTGGAGCACCAGGTGCACAGTCGCCTGATGCACAAGAAGCCGCGCAACGTGTTCCTCCGCGGTTTGAGGGCACGGCAACGCATCTTCACGAGCCACGCCGTCGAGCACCACCGCCAGTATCGCGCGACCTTCCGCGACGATCCCCTGCCGCATGGCGAGGACCGTGGCATCCGGCTCAACGTCTGGGAGGGGCTGCTCGAGTCGCTTCCGGCGAGCCTCGTCCTCGGGTGCTTTTCGATCATCGGCGCGGTCATGTTTCCGATGATCGTGTGCATGCACCACCTGCTCTGGAATCAGATCCACCTCGAGATGCACCAGCCCGCCAATCGGCCGTTCGGACGGTGGGCCGCGTTCAAGTACGTGGCCCGGCATCACTACCTGCACCACCGCTACCCGGACAAGAACTTCAACGTCGCGCTGCCCGTCGGCGACTACCTCTTCGGCACGGTGGCCCGTCCCACGGCGGCCGACTGGCAGGCCATGCGGGCCGAGGGGATCGCCTAATGGCGTGGGTGCCTGGCGGATCGGCCGGCGGTCGCCGGAATCCGTCTTTGGCCCGCCCCGTATCTCACCGGTTCGGCCGGTAGCGGCTATAACGCTAATGCCACGCTCGAGCGTCCGCCTGGCGGATTGCGCTGGCCGGCATCGACACCACCGCTTTCAGGAGCCTCTACCCCGTGAGTTTTCGCAAATCCCTCCACAAGGACGTCGCCGAGTCGCTCAACGAGCAGATTCGAATCGAGGCGTCGGCGGCCTTCCTCTACTTCTCGCTCGCCTCGTGGGCCAACGTCCGCGGCCTCACCGGCATGGCCTCCTGGTTCCGCGGCGAGGCGCATGGGGAACTCACGCACATGAATCTCTTCGTCGACTACCTCAACGACCGTGACTGGCAGGCGACGTTTGCCACGATCGAGGCGCCGGCGAGCACATGGGCCAGCCCGATCGAGGCGTTCGACATGGTCCGCACGCAGGAGCACGTGCTGCTCCAGCGGATGAACGACCTCATCGACATGGCCGACAAGCACAACGACCACCTGACGCACAGTTTCCTCACCCAGTTCGTGCCGCAGCAGATCGCGGACACGGCCGAGGCGGACGACGTCCACGACCGGCTCATGCTCGTCGGCGGCGACGGGCACGGCCTGATCCTGATCGATCAGGAGCTCGGGCGCAAGGGCGAGACCGGCGGGTGACGGACGCGGGCTCACGCCCAGGGACGGTAGTCCGCGGTGATCTCCTCTCCCGGCAGGATATCGCGGCTGGCGACGGTAAAGGCCCCGTCGTCCGCGGTGTTGGGCGCGTCGGAGTGGTTCGTGAAGCGATCGTCGTCTCCGGAGAGGACGTACGCCCCCCGAGTCCGATCGTAGAAGGCGTACCAGAGCACCTGATCGCGGGCGACGGCCGAGAGAGCCTCCACCTCGGCCGCCGTGAGGACGACGTCGAAGCCCGACCGAAACTCCCACACCCGCGTGCCTCTCGGGATGAACTCGCGCGCGATCAATCCGATCCCGTGGATCGCGCTCACCCCGGCCGTGGCCCTCACGAGCAGCATGGCGAGCCTCGGCCTGGCAGACTGTGGAAGAAGTCTGCCCGAGCAGGATGTGAGGAGTGCCGACCGTGGAAACCCTGGGCGTTTCCACCGGTCGGCCAAGTGGGCAAAGGCCATGGAAGGCTTTGTCCACGGACAGTTAGCAGAACGCCGTCTCCAGCGATCCGCAACTCATACGCCGCGCGCGGCCGTGTGGCGTGCGGGCCATCACTCGACGCTCCAGATCCGGTCCTGCCGCTTGATCCTGGGCACACCGTCCACCGTGGTGAACGACTTGTCGTGGAGCAGGAGCTGATCCTGCGGGACCCATGCGAACCGGCCGCAGGGCAGCGCCACCACCCACAGATGCTTGTGCTGCGTTGGCTCCCGCCCGAAGCCGTCCCGGATGTGATCGACCGCGAACCACAGACGGCCCTGTCTGCCGGTCTCCTGGTGCCGCTCGTCCAGCACGCTGACGCGCATGTTGTCGAGATAGTCGTGCTGGACGATTTCGGCGTCCCACCCGTAGCAGTCCCACGTCGCCGCTGAGACGTCGGCCTCCGGCGGCTCGTCGCGTGACGGCGTGTCGTGCCACCGGAGCGCGTGGAACGGAAGATCGACCACCATCGCCCCGTTCTCCAGGACGACATGCGCTCCCAGCGTCCTGTTCGGCGTGACGCTGAGGCCCCACCACACGGCCGGCAAGAGCTCATCGGCCGGCGAGCCGTCGTCCGTCGGTCGCACGAAGCCCGCGATCACGTAGACGTATCGGTGGGTGGGCAGGTTGATGTTGTGCGGCATCAGGTCTCCTCATGGTGTTCCGATCCGGATCGAGGCATCGTGTCCGTGACGGTGGGTTCGGCCGCCGCGCGGCCGGCCGTGAGTCCACCTCGATGAGCGGCACCGTTCACACACCGATCATCCTCCCGAAGTCGCCATACAGCGGTGCCCACACGCAGTGGTCGTAGTTCGTGTAATCCTCGAAGAGCTCCTCGCCCTCCTCCACATCCCGCAGCGTCATCGAGTAGAGCACCAGGGTTCCGTGCGCATCGCGCACGCACGGCATTCCCTCGCTGTTGGGCTCGAACGAATGGTTGAGGTGCCGCGCGTCGTCGCAGATGTACAGGAGCCGATCGATCTCCTCGAGGTAGTAGGCGTAGTGCAGGATGTCGGTGAGCAGGCTCCTGCTCGCGTCATCGTCGCACCGTGAGCCGGCGAGGAGGCGGTACTGGTGCTCCGACACGCTGATGACGTCGTCGAGCGTGGCACGCCACCACACGGTTCCCCGCGGGAGAAACCCGGTGGCGAACACACCCAGGCCATGCGTCCTGCTGCGGCGGGCGGTGTACAGCATCGCGATGTCCGGCACGGGCCGGGGCAGACGGGCGTTTCTGCTCGGAATGGCGGCAACAGGATAGCACTCGCCACGCGCCGGGTGGGACGCCGCCCGATGCGTGCGGTCCGACTGGGCCGGGGACTGGGCTCATGTGCGTGCATCCGGGCCCGGTCGCGCGGTAGAACGCGTCCGGGGCCGGCTCTCGAGCGATGCTGCGCTCACGGCCGCGGGCGACCGCCCGCCTCACCCCTGAAGGAGGATCGTGCGATGCACGCCCTGACGAGGAGGCGTTTCGTCGGCCGGGTCGCTGCCGTCGCGGGGGGGCTGTCCGCCACGTCGTCGCCGTCGCCGGCTGGGCAACCAGCCACGTACGACCGGACGGCCCTGCGCGGGCTTCGCGAGGCGCTGCGCGGCGGGCTCGTCGTCCCGGATGATGCGTCCTACGACACCGATCGCCGGGTCTTCTACTGGAATCCCCGCACCGAGACGCGGCCGGTGGTCATCGTGCGGTGCGGCCATGAGGACGATGTCAAGCGTGCCGTCGAGTTCGCACGACGCCACGCGCTCGAGATCGCGGTGCGTTCCGGTGGCCACAGCCATCTCGCGTGGGGCGGCTCGAACGGGCTCGTCATCGACCTCGCACCTTTGCGTCGGATCACGATCGATTCCGACCGGCGGCTCGTGCATGCGCAGGCGGGGGTGCTGGGCGGGGAGGTGGCCGTGGCTGCGGGACGCCACGGTCTCGTGCCGGTGCTCGGGCAATGTCCGGGAGTCGGCGCCACGGGCGTGACGCTCGGAGGCGGTCTCGGCTGGCTCTCCGGGCTCTTCGGCGCGTGCTGTGACAGCCTCGTGTCGGCCTGCGTCGTGTCGGCCGATGGCACGCTCCGCGAGGCGGACGACGAGCACGATCCGGATCTTACGTGGGCGCTGCGCGGCGCCGGTGCGAACTTCGGCATCGCCACGTCGTTCACGGCCCGCCTCTACCCGCTCGAGTCGGTGATCGGTGGCGACCTCCACTACCACCCACGCGACGCCCGCGCGGTGCTCCGCGGCTTCCGCGACGTAATGCGCGAGGCCCCCGACGCCTTTCAGGCGACGCTCAACCTCACCACCGGGGAACGCGGCCTTTTCATCTCGCTCTGCCATGCCGGGGCGGCCGAGCAGGCCGAGCCGTTGCTGCGCTCCCTGCGGGCGCTCGCGCGACCCACCCGCGAGGACATCCGCGAGCAGCCGTACGCCACCCTGGCCACGAGGGCGGCGGCCACCGCTCCGGTCGGCATGCCGCCGAGCACCTTCCGGGCGATCGAGGCCGTGTATCGGGAGTCGGTCAGTGACGACATGATCGACATCGTCGTCGATCGGCTGAACGAGGCGCCGCCCGATGCCGTCATGGGGCTCAGCCACTACATGCACGGCGCGGTGTGCCGCGTGGATCCGGCCGCGACCGCGTTCCCGCACCGTCGCACGCATGCCGTTCACCTCCGGGTGGCGTGCCAGTGGAGCGACCCGGCCGAGAGCGAGCGCCGCTTCGCCTGGACCGACGCGTGGCGCGAGATGTGCCGCCCGAAGGCTGGCGAGAGCCTCTACGCCACCTACCAGACCTACTCGACCACCGATGGCGCGCGGTCGATCTACGGCGCGAATCACGACCGGCTCGCCGCACTCAAGGCCCGACACGACCCCGACAACGTCTTTCGGCGCAACGCGAACGTGGTGCCTGCCCAAGCCTGAGCCGCAGCCGCCCCACTGTGCTCAGCGCATCGTGCGGTCGAGAAACTCGCGCACCCACTGCCGGATCGTGCGGCCGCCGACCAGCTGGTCGAGCGACAGGGTGTGGCCACCGTTCTCCACCCGTACGAGCGTCGCGTCCACGCCGACGCGGCCGGCGGCCGCCATCAACGCCTCCGCCTGGGAGTAGGGCACCGTGCGGTCGGCCGTCCCGTGCACGACGAGCAGCGGGGGGTCGCCGGCACGCAGCGTGTTCTCACGGCCGTACATCCCGCCCCAGAGATCGATCACGGCCCGGGGCCGCACGCCGACACGCTCCGGGCCGTACGCGGCGAGAAGGGCCGTGATCGCGCCGGCCGAGCCTCCACCCACCGCCACACGTTGAGGATCCACGCCGTAGGCGGTGGCGCGGGCGATCACGTGGTCGATGGCGCGGCCAAGATCCTCGCGGGCGGCGGTCATCGCCTGGTCGAGCGTCGCTCCCGGGCCAAGGTCACGCAGAAGCCGGTAGTTGATGTCAAAGACGGCGTAGCCCGCCGCGGCCAGGGACCGCGCCAGGTCACCCGTATAGCCCCCCTTGGCCCCGCTCGTGAAGCCACCGCCGTGCACGAGGACGACGGCCGGGAAAGGCCCCGAACCTGCAGGCCGGTAGGCGTCGAGTTGAAGGGACCGGCCGCCGACCACCGCGTAGGTGATGTCCCGCGTGATGCCCGGTAGCGGGCTCGGCGTGGGGCTCGGCGTGGGGCTCGGCGTGGGGCTCGGCGTGGGGCTCGGCGTGGGTGCAGCGACGTCGTCGTTCGTGATCGTGCCCGTCGCCGCGTCGATCGCCAGCGTCGCCCCGCGGGCGTCGGTGAGACGTACGGTGAACGTCTCGTCTGCCTCGGTAGTACGGTCGCCGATGATTGGCACGGCCACGAAGCGACTGGTTTGGCCAGCGGCGAACGTGATCTGCCCGGAGCGGGCCGTGTAATCACTCCCCGCCGTGGCCGTCGCGTTGACCGTATTCCAGCGCACGGTGACCGCGCTGGTGGCCCGCGACGACAGCGTGATTGTGAACTTCAGGTCACGGCTGCCGGTGTTTCCCTCCGCCACGGCCGCGTTCGCGATCGACAGCGTCCGGG
>JBJTBO010000223.1:0-3365 GCA_046091445.1 Planctomycetaceae bacterium
CGGCAGCAGGTGGCCGCGGCGCTCACCGCGTCGGCCGGCTGGGAACTGCCGCCCGCGCTCCTCAAGCGACAGGCACAACGTGAGCTGGAGCGGGCGATCCTCGAGCTGCGGCGCAGCGGCTTCGACGACGATGCGATCCGGCGGCATGTCAACGAGCTGCGCCAGACGGTCATGGCCAGCACGGCACGCGCCCTCAAGGAGCACTTCATCCTCGAGCGGATCGCCGAGGACGAGTCGATAGCCGACACGTCGGCCGACTACGACGAGGAGATCCGCGCGATCGCGGTGCAGTCGGGCGAATCGCCGCGCCGCGTCCGCGCGAGCCTCGAGCGCCGCGGGCTCATGGACGTGCTCCGCAACCAGATCCTCGAGCGCAAGACGATCGACCTGGTCACCTCCCACGCCACGTTCGAGGACGTGCCGTTCGAGTTCGAGAAGGCGGACACCGAGGCGATCGACCACGCCGTGTGCGGCTCGGTGGTCGGCGCGGAGGAGATTCCGACCGCCAACGTGGCGGAGCCGTTGCCCGCGGGCCGCCGCCCGTGATGCCGGCCGGTGCCGAGACCGGATTTCCTTCCCAGCGCGAGAGACCGATGCCCGACCGTCCCGATCGCCCGCTCGTCGCGTCCTCGGCCTCCACCGCCTACCGCGACTATCAGCGGCAGCGTCAGATGACGCTCGGCGACCTCCTGCTCGAGAACCGCATCATCCTGCTCCAGGGCGAGATCTACGACGGCAACGCCAACGAACTCGTCATGAAACTGCTCTACCTGCAGAGCGAGAACCGGCGGAAGGACATCCACTTCTACATCAACTCGCCGGGCGGCAGCGTCACCGCGACCATGGCGATCTACGACACGATGCAGATCCTTTCCTGCCCGGTGGCCACCTACTGCGTGGGTCTGGCGGCGAGCGGCGGCGCGGTGCTCCTCGCCGGCGGCGCGAAGGGCAAGCGGTTCGCCCTGCCACACGCGAAGGTGATGATCCATCAGCCCTACGGCCAGGTCGGCGGGCAGGTGAGCGACATCGAAATCCAGGCGGACGAGATCATCAAGACCCGCTCCGTCCTCAACGAGATCCTCGCCCATCACACCGGCCAGCCGATCGAGCGGATCGCCAAGGACACCGACCGCGACCGCTATCTCACCGCCACCGAGGCGAAGGAGTACGGCCTCGTCGACGAGGTGCTCTCGAAGCCACCGGCCGTCGAGGACGACAAGGACGCCGACTGACCGTCCGGGATGGTGCGGGGCGGGCCGCCCTCCACCACCCGTCGTGTCCAGCCCCCAGCCGAGCCATTTCCCGCCCGCGAAAGCCACATCCATGCCCCTCATCCCCTTCGTCATCGAGAAGAGCGGCCGCGAAGAGCGGGCGATGGACATCTACAGCCGGCTGCTCAAGGACCGGATCGTGTTCCTCGGCAGCCAGGTGAACGACGAGGTGGCCAACGCGATCGTCGCGCAGATGCTCTTCCTCCAGTCGGATGACCCGAAGAGCGACATCCACCTCTACATCAATTCGCCGGGCGGGAGCGTGACCGCGGGGCTCGCGATCTACGACACGATGCAGTTCGTGACCTGCGACGTCGCGACCTACTGCATCGGGCAGGCGGCCAGCATGGGCGCCGTGCTCCTCACGGCGGGCGCGAAGGGCAAGCGCCGGGCGCTGCCCAACGCCCGGATCATGATCCACCAGCCGCTCGCCGGCATGGAGGGCACGGCGGAGGAGATCATGATCCACGCCAAGGAATTCAAGAACGTCAAGCAGAAGCTCAACACCATCCTGCTCCGGCACACGGGCCATCCGCTCGAGAAGATCGAGCAGGACACCGACCGTGACCGCTTCATGTCGTCGCAGGAGGCGCTCGACTACCGCCTCATCGACGAGGTGATCGAGCGGATGCCCGCGGCGGCCGGCTGAACCGGCACGGCATCCCCGCGCGGCACGTGACGTGGCCGCCCCGCCTGCCCGGATCGCCCAGCCTGCCGGCGCCGCGACGAACGGGTGCCTGCCGCGGCCCGCATGGACTCGGCCGGCGTCCGACGCTACCGTCCCGCCCCTGTCAGGAGACGGTCATGCCGAGTGGTGGTGCGCGGATCGCGTGGTCCCGCGGGATGCGGCGGTGTGCACCGCTCGTGGCCCTCTGCGCGATCGCCGGCTGCAAGAGCGATCTCAACCAGCAGCTGCTCGAGCGCGAGCTCCGCTACCAGGAGGACCAGATCTACCACCTCCAGGACGAGCTGGACATCGCCCGCTCGCGGCTGCAGCACTCGACCGGCGAAAACGCGAGCCTGCGCCGGCAGCTCGGCGTCGACGGCCCGGCCGCCGCCCCGCGGCGCGTGCCCGCCCGGTCTCCCAACGCATCGCCGGCGCCCGTCCTGGTGCCACCGGCCATTCAGATACCCGACGCCGGCTCGGTCCCGCCGCTGCCCCGCGGCGGCGGCGCCGCGCCACCGGCCGCCGTGGGACCGCCGACCCTCGAGGGCGTGCCTCCGCTGCCCGGCGACGGTGCGGGCATCCTGCCGCCGCCGGCGCTTCCCGCGCTCGACGAGCCGCCCCTCGCCCTGCCTCCCGCGGCGACGGGCGTCTCCGCGCCCTCGCGCATCCGGCCCCTCGCGTTCGAGTCGCCGGCCGAGGATGCACGACCGCACCGCCTCGTGGTCAACCCGCAGCACACCGCGTGCATCGACGCCGATGGGGACGGCCGCAGCGAGGGACTGTCGCTCGTGTTCGAACCGCGCGACGCGGAGGAGCGACTGGTCGCCGCGCCGGGTGACGTGCGGATCGTCGTCCACGACACCGCCGCCGGCGTGACGGGAGCCACCGGAGAGGGCGCGCCGATCGCGAGCTGGCAGGTCGGGGCCGCCGAGGTGGCCGCGGCCTTCCGCCGCACCTCACGACAGCGCGGCGTGGTCCTCTCGCTGCCGTGGCCGACCGCGCCGCCGATGGGAGACCACGTGCGCGTCGTCGTCACGCTCGTGCAGCCCGGCCATGGCCCGCTCGAGGCCGACGCGACGATCGCGACGCGGTAGCCCGCAACGGCCGCCGCGGCCGCGCGCTCGTCACGGGTTCGCCGTTCTCCCGGCGCCTTCCCGCCCAGACGGCCGTCGCCTCACTCCGGCGAAACGGAATCCGCCCTACAGCCCGCGATCCTCGAGGAAGTTGAGCAGGTCCGCCACCCGGTTCGAATAGCCCCACTCGTTGTCGTACCAGCTGACGACCTTCACGAAGTTGCCCAGGCCGATCGTGTCGACGGCCGAGAAGATCGAGCTGTGCGGATCGCCCTTGAGGTCGGTCGACACGAGCTCCTTGTCGGTGTAGCGCAGGATGCCCTTGAGCGGGCCCTCCGCCGCCTTTTTCATCGC
>JBJTBO010000224.1:0-3853 GCA_046091445.1 Planctomycetaceae bacterium
GCTGGCCCCGGTAGCTGCCGGCCGGTCCGCCCGGCGGTCCGGCCGCGGCGCGGTCTGTCCCTTTCGCCGACGGCCCGGCTTCTGCGTCGCCGGACGGGTTGGCCGCGGCCGAGGTGGCACCGGCCGAGGAGATCGACGGCCGCGCCTGGGCCTGGGTCGAGCGCGTGCGCTGCTGGTGCCACGAGTCGGGCGCGACGGAGTGCGAGTCGACGTTCGAGATCGAGAATCACGGCCGCGAGGAGATCGTGCTCGCCGTGCCGTCCGGGCGGATCGTGGAGGGCAGCGCGATCGACGGCACGATCGTGCCGACCGACGCGGTGGGTGTCGCCGGCGGGACCCTGCGGATCGCGCTGCCGGTCTCCCGACGACGGGTCGAGCTGTTCGTGCGCACGCTCGACCGAGCCGATCCGACGCTCGACATCTGGCGGGTCCAGCCGGTCGGGTGCACCATCGTCGTGCCCGTGCTCGACAGGCGTGTCGTGCTGCTCGTGCCTCCGGGTCTCGAGGTGGGGCCGTCGGTCGCCGGATACCGGCTCACCGATGCCGGGTCACCCGCATGGATGGAGCGACTGCTCGCGGCACGGCCCAGGTCGTCGTCGCAGGGGGTCGACGTGATCGAGGCGTTCCCCCAGGCGAACGCCGGGTTCCGCGAGGCGCGGTTCGTGGTCGATGCCGGGCAGATCGGTGCGGCGGGCATCGTCATCATGAGCCGGCGACTGGTGCTGTCGACGGTCGTCGTCGCGGCCGTGCTCGCCGCCATGATGACGCTCGCAACGGCCGTCCGACACCCGCGCGTGGCCGCCGCGATCTGCCTCGCACTCGCCGTGCTGACGCTGTGGATCCCGCCGCCGTTCGTGCCGGCGGCGCGGGCGGCCCTCTGGTCGGCGCTCGGTGGGGTCTATCTCGCGCGACTCGGCGGCGCGCGGGCGGCCGCGTGCTGGGCGGTCGGGGCGACGTGGTCGTTGTGCGGCGCGGGTGCTGCGGCGCAGGAACCGGTCGAGCCCGCGTCCGTGCCCGCCGCGGCGACACCCGGACCCGCCGCGGCGCCCGCGATCACGCAGGTGTTCATCACGCGGAGCGGTCGTGACGAAATGGCCCTCGTGCCGGAGCCGCTCTTTCGGCTGCTCGCCGATTCGGCGTCCTCCGCAGGGGCCGCGCGGGTGGCGGGGTGCAGCGTGCTCGTGCCCGAGGCCGACGAGTCGTCTCCCTGGAAGATCGTGGTCGACCTCGACAGCGACATCGGCGCGACGCTCGTGCTCGACCAGACGGCCGACGGCGGGGCGTGGCTGCCGCCCCGGGACGCCGACCTTCCGCCCGGAATCCTCGCGCGCGTCGATGGTCGACGGATGCGGCTGACGTCGGCGGTCGCGGGCCGGCACCGATTGGCGCTCGGGGTGGTGCCCGCCGTGCGCCGCGAGGGGGGCGTCTCGACGGCCGTGGCCGGCATCCCCGTCGCACCGACGGCCACCGTGCAGCTGGGGGACGCGCTCGAGGCGCCGGTGCGCACGGCGCCCGGCTCGATCCTCTGCGAACGTGCGGCGGCGGATGGTCCCTTTCTCGCGACCCCTGAGGCGGCGGCCGGTCTCGGCGAGGCGTCGTTCGACGTCGCTGGAGCGACCCGGGTGCGGATGGTCCGGCCGCTCGATCGGCGCGACCGTCTGGCGACCCGCGTGGAGGTGCAGGACGCGGTCAACGATCTCACGTGGGAGGGGGACGGGTGCCGGCTCGATGCGACGTTCGACGTCGACGGAGGCGGCGCGATCATGCGCTCGCTGCTCGTGCGGGCTGACGAGCGCCTCGTCGATCTCTCCGGTGAGAGCGGCACGGTGCCCGTCTCGCTCGAACCGCTCGAGGCGGGCCGGTGGCTCGTCCGCTTTCCCGAGCCGCTGCGCGGGCGGGTCGTTCTCCGGGTCCGGGCCCGCATGCCGCTGGCCGATCCGGTGGGGATCTTCGACGTCCCGGTCGTCATGCTCGAGGCGACGGGCGCGGACCGTCCGACGGTACGGCTGTCGTCGGCACAGGAGTTCGACGCGGTGCTTGACGTCCCGGCGACGGCGACGGGTCCCGCCTCCGACACGGTCGCGCGTCTGCCGCAGCGGGTCACGGTCCGTCGACGCCCGCAGCTGCCGCGCGGCGTGCAGACGCTGTCGGTGGACTTCGCCGCCGACCGGGTCGGCCTCGCCCTGCGGGCGCAGGTGGCGGCCACCGCGACGGCCCTCGTGCGGCTCTCGCTGCGCGTGCCACCGACCTGCGTGATCGATCGGCTACGGCTCACGGACGAGGACGCCTCGTCCGCCGTCGATCTCGTCTGGTCGCGCTCGGCGGATGATCGCGTGACTGCCATCGTGCAGCGGCCGCGGGCGGGACGCTTTCGTCTCGAGGTGGATGGCCGCGTCCCGTCGGCGCCCGATCGAGAGGGTCCGTTGCCGCTCCTCCGCGCGGATGTCGCGGGCGGCGCGCCGCTGCTCGTGGCGTGGCGGGCCGAGCCTCCGGGGAGGCTGCTCGTGCCGGCTTCCTCCGCCGCCGACGCCCCCGCCGAAGGCGCGGGCACCCTGGAGATCGCCGACACCGACGCGGGCGTCGCCTCCCGCTTACTTCCGGATCCGTAGGGCGCGCGTCGTGCATCGACACGTGGATCGGGCGAGCGAGGTCCGGACGATCGGGGTCCGGACGACGCAGCGGCGGACGAGCCGCGCGCGGAGGACCGGGGCGCCGACGGGGCGTCACCCGTGGCATCGCAGGATGCGACCCGCGGCGCACGCGTCGAGGGCATCGAGGTGTTCATGGCGCTCGACGGGCATGGCCGGGCGCGCGGACTGGCGCAGTTCGACGTCGAGACGGCGGAGCCGGTCGTGCGGTTCGTCCTTCCCGCGCAGGCACGTCCCTACGACGTGCTCGTGGACGGTGTCGAGGCGACCGCCGTGCCGCGCGACGCGGATGTGTGGGAGGTGGCCCTCCACGACGTCGGCTGGCCCAGGTCGGTGCTCGTGCTGTTCGCGCGGGATTTCGGGGCGCAGGTGGCCACGGGGCAGCCGCTCGAGATCGCGCCGCCCGCGGTGCTGGGCATGCAGGCTCGTGAGGTCGTCTGGACGTTCCGCGCACCACACGGCTCGACGCTGCGATTCTTCGGCCCGTCCCTGCAGGCCGGCGCGAGTGCCGTGGAGCGTGTGCGGGCGGCGCGGCGGGAGACGCTGGCGGACCGTTTTGACGAGGCGCTCGGCCGCCTCGGGCCGGAGCGTCACGAGCGGCTCGACGCCCTGGCGAAGGTGCGACGCGAGGGACGCGCGCTGCCCCTGGAGACGGCGTGGCAGGACGCCGTGGGATGGCGCGCCGCCACGGAGGAGACCGATCAGGTCGTCGAGGTGGGCGATGCGCCGCTCACGGTGCGGGTGGTCCGGTCGACCGACGCGTCCACACCCGAGCGGGTGATCGCCACGGCCGCCTTGCTGGCCGTATTCACCCTCGGCTCGCTCGCGCTCGTGCTCCTGCCCGTGACGCGCTCGGCTGCATCGCGCGATCGCCGGTCGCTGGTGGTGTGGCCTCTCGTCGGGCTCGCGGGCGTCGCGTGGATGGCGCTGCTCGCGCCGGTGTGGCCCGGCGCCGTCCTGATCGTCGCGGCGGTGGCGGCGTGGTCGGACGGGGGCAGGACGCGACGTCGTCCGCTGTCGGGTGTGGGGGCGGGAGACAGCACCGCACTCCTGAATACAGCCCGCTGAGCGCCGCCGGTGCCGGCGCACGGGGCGGCACAAGTCTCCTCGCTCTGGCCGCGGCGACCCATGCTCGTCGAGCGTTCGCCGCCCCGTTTCGCCCCGTCCGGTCGCCTCGTCGTTGCGCCTCGTCGTTGCGCTCTGCC
>JBJTBO010000225.1:0-3155 GCA_046091445.1 Planctomycetaceae bacterium
AGCGTCAACCGGCGTGCCACGCGGACTGCCCGCACGCGACGGCCGAGATCGACGAGATTGACTCCATGCGTCATATGGGGGCGAGTATGCCCCCACAGATGTTCACCCGCAAGAGGTAGCGATCCCCTCATGTGACGCTGACGCATCCGGGAGCCCGCGGCTCGGATGCGGCACCCGAGCCGACGCGGGCTTCAGGCACCGGGCCGGCGAAAGTGCCGGTAGGCCTGCAGGACATCGTGCAGATCGGCGGAGAGTTCGAGCTCGTCGTCCGCGAAGTCGGAAAGCCACGTCCGGCTGCTGGCCACGGCATCGGCCAGGAGCGGGAGCACCTCGCCGAGCGTGACGCGGACGCGATCGCCGCTGGCCGGCGGCGGCGCGAGGCTCCGGCCACCGTGCTCGATGTCGGGCCCCGTGTACACGCGCAACTGACGCATCGCCATGGCACACTCCCTTGCCGTAACGCTGGTGTCGGGGGTCGTCGAGCCGGCTGCGCCGGCCGTCATCGTGACGGGCGACGACTCCCTCTGGAGGGAAGATCGGCACGCGGAGCCCGCAAGGTTTGGCCGAATTCCCAGTCTGCACCGATCATGCGGACGAGCGCCGGCAAACGGGGCAAACTGCAGCGGTCGCTCAGGCCGGACCGCCGCGGGTCCCGGCAAGGTCGGTAAAACGCCCCGCCCGGAAGGCCTGCCCGATGCTCTTGGGCACCAGCGCCTCCGCCTCGAGCAGACGGGCCCGGTTCTCCGCCGTGGCGGCCTTCATCTCCTGCTCACGCGCGATGGCGACGCTCCGCCGCTCCTCCGCCTTGGCCTGCGCGACCCGCGTGTCGGCCTCGGCCTGGTCGGCCTGCAGCCGCGCCCCGATGTTCTCACCGATCTCGATGTCGGCGATGTCGATGGAAACGATCTGGAAGGCCGTCTGCGCGTCGAGGCCCCGCTGCAGCACCGCCTTCGAGATCGTGTCCGGATGCTCCATGACCTGGAAGTGGCTTTCCGACGAACCGATCGACGTGATGATGCCCTCGCCCACGCGGGCGATGATCGTCTCCTCGGTGGCTCCGCCGATCAGCTGCTGGAGGTTCGTGCGCACCGTGACCCGGGCGCGGATGCGCAGCTCCACGCCGTTCTTCGCCACCGCGGAGAGCGTGGTCTTGCCGCTCGACGTGTCGGGGCAGTCGATGACCTTCGGGTTGACGCTCGTCTGCACCGCGTCGAGCACGTCGCGGCCGGCGAGGTCGATGGCGCACGCCCGGTCGAAGTCGAGGTCGAGGTCGGCCCGCTGGGCGGCGATGAGCGCGCGGATCACGCGCGGCACGTCCCCTCCGGCGAGATAGTGCGCCTCGAGCCGCCGGCTCGTGATGTCCGGGCCCAGCCCCGCCTGCGTCGCCATGATGCGGGCCTGCACGATCGTGCGTGCGTTCACCTTGCGGAGGCTCATGCCGAGGAGTTCGAGGAAGGTGACCCGCGCCTTCGACCAGTAGGCCTGAAACCAGATCTGCCCGTAGTTCACGACGAGCAGGAGCATCGTGAGGACGATCAGGCCGAGCACCATGGCCAGACCGAGCAGGACCGGCACGGGGACACTCCACGGACGTTCGGCGAGCGGATTCATCGGCGGGCACCAGCGGGATGAGGGGGCGGTGCGGCACGGGCCGTGCCGGACGATTTCCGCGCAAGCGTAGTTCGCGGATCGGCGCGGGGAAAGCGGCCGTCAGGACTCGATCCACCCACCTCCGAGAAGGCGGTCATCCAGGTAGCAGACGGCCGGCTGCCCCGGTGAAATCGGGCCCGGCCCAGCGGCCGGCCCGCCGGTGAACCGGGCCTCGAAGCGGCCGTCGGGCAGGGGCGACACGATCGCGGGGGCCGCTCGACGCTGGGCACGACACTGCACGTCGCAGGCGAACAGCTCGGTCGGGGGAGCGCCATGCCCGGTCCCGTCGGCCGCCACGCGGTGCCCCCATGGGACCGATCCCGGCGGACCGACGACGACGCGGCGGGCGGAGGCCTCGATGCGCACGACGTGGAGCGGCCGGCCCGTCGCGATTCCGAGCCCCTGCCGCTGGCCCACGGTGAAGTGTTCGATGCCCGGATGGCGTCCGAGCACCTGCCCGCGCTCGTCGACGATCTCACCGGCGCGCGAGCCACCGAGCCGGTCCGCGACGAGCGCCGCATGCCGTCCGGGGGCGACGAAGCAGATCTCCTGGCTGTCCGGCTTGTCGGCGGTCGCGAGCCCCAGGTCCGCGGCCCGCGCCCGCACCTCCGCCTTGGGCATCCTCCCGACGGGCAGGAGCATTCTCCGGAGACGGTCCGGGCGCACGTCGAAGAGCACGTAGGACTGGTCCCGCGCACGGTCGAGCCCGCGCCGCACGGCCACGTCACCCGCCTCGGTGGACTCGAGGATCGCGTAGTGGCCGGTGGCCACATGGGTCGCGCCGATCGCGTCGGCATGGTCGAAGAGACGGCCGAACTTGAGCCATGCATTGCATCGGACACAGGGGTTCGGCGTGCGGCCGCGACCGTACTCCTCCGCGAAATAGTCGATGACCCGCGCGAAGTCGGTGGTGAGATCGAGCGGATAGAGCGGAATCCCGAGACGGTCCGCCACGCGCCTCGCGTCGAGCGCGTCCGCGACGCCGCAGCAGCCCTGGTGGCCGGGACGGGGCGGCTCGGCCGCGGCCTCGGGCGGGCGGCCCTGCCGCATGTAGACGCCGACGACGTCGTGCCCAGCCTCGACGAGGACCGCGGCGGCCACGCTCGAGTCCACGCCCCCGGACATCGCCACGACGACGCGGGAAGGGCTCGGGAACCGCATGCCGTCAATAGACGAGCACGGATTCCACGCGGTGCGGCGCGAGCCGCTCGCGGCCGCCGAGCGGTGCGATCTCCACGAGGAAGGCCGCGCCGACCACCGCGCCGCCGGCCGTCTCGATGAGCTTCATGCAGGCGGCCGCGGTGCCGCCGGTGGCCAGCACGTCGTCCACCACGAGCACCCGGGCGTGCCGGGCGAGCACGCCGGCGTGCATCTCGAGCCGGTCGCGGCCGTACTCGAGGTCGTACTCGTGGGCGATCGTGGCCGCCGGAAGCTTGCCAGGCTTGCGGACCGGGATCACGCCCACGCCGAGTTCGAGCGCCATCGGCGTGGCGAACAGGAAGCCC
>JBJTBO010000226.1:0-25199 GCA_046091445.1 Planctomycetaceae bacterium
CGAGCCTCCGCGGCGAGCAGCACGGTCGAGACATAGAGCCGTTCCACGGCGTCCGCCGCGTGGCGTTCGGCCTCGGCCCGCGCGCCCTCGGCGATCCGCCTGGCCGCCTCGGCCTCGCCGCGTGCCACCGCGGCGTCGCGACGCTGCCCGCGCTCCCGGCGGGACGACCCTGACATCGCCGCAAGCGCGACGACGAGCGCGACGGCCAGGCCGCCGGCCCAGATGGTCTCCGTGCGATGGCGGCGGGCGAGGCGGCGCAGGGCTTCCCATGCCGTCGGCGGCCGGGCGACGATCGCGCGACCCTCGAGCCAGCGATCGAGGTCCGCCGCGAGGGCTGCGGCGGAGCCGTACCGGTCGGAGGGCGTCTTCTCGAGGCAGGTGGCCACGATGGTGGCGAGCGCCCGGGCATCGTCGCGCCCACACTCCGGAAGCGCCGCCGAGGCCACGGCGGCGGTGGACGGTGCCGCTCCATCACCCGCCAGGCGCGCCGCCTCGAGGTAGGGCACGCCGGTCAGGTCGTACGGCAGCCGGCCTGCGATCAGTTCGTGCAGAACCAGGCCGAGTGCGTAGACGTCGCTGCGGGCGTCCACGCTGCCCGAGTCGGCGAGCAGCTGCTCTGGACTCATGTACTGCAGCGTCCCGACGAGATCGCCGACCGCGGTGGCGAACGACCCCGTGCCGTCGGCAGCCTCCGCTTCCGACGCCCGCGCGACGCCGAAGTCGATCACGCGCGACGTCCCGGCCGCGTCCACGAGAAGGTTGCCCGGCTTGATGTCGCGGTGGACCACGCCACGTTCGTGAGCGTGTGCGAGTCCGCGGCACGCGTCCCGCAGGAGCCGCACGCGACCGCGCACGCCGAGCCCCGTCTCGCGTGCGAAGCGCGTGATCGGGCGCGCATCCTCCACGAACTCGAGCACGAGGTACGGCATCGAGCCCGTCGCCCCGTCATGCGTGCCGAAGGCGTAGAGCTGGGCGACGTTGGGATGGCGCAGGCGTGCCAGCAGCCGCGCCTCGCGGGCGAAGCGATCGCATGCCGCGGACGATGCGTCGGTCATGCGGACGAGCTTGACGGCCACCCTCCTGCCCGTTCCCAGTTCGCGTCCCGCATGGACGCTCCCCATGCCGCCCTCGCCGACGTTGCGCTCGATCACGACACCGCCGATGATGGCACCCGGCTGCACGGATGCGGTGGCGCCGCCGCCTGCCGCGTGCGGTCGCGAGCGAACCCCGAACGCATCGTCGACACCGCTGAGCGATTCCGCATCGCGATCGCGCGGCGGTCGATCGAGGCCGATGCCGGATTCCCCCCCGCCCTCGTCCAGCATGTCCACGGCGTCTCGCTCCCGACCCGACCACCGGCGCCCGCGACGCGCGTCGATCGCGCCGCTCGGTGACGGCTTTCTTATACCGCTGGTCGGAGGGCTTCGCACCGCCCGCCGCGGCACCCGCCCATCCCACGCCTATACTCCGGCCGCCGCCTTCGATCGGCCTGCGGCGACGCACCATGCCTCCAGACGCCAGGGACGACATGCCGGATCGCGACGATCCTGCCTCGCCGGCGGGCGGGATGGCGCTCGCCGAGTGTCTCGCCCGGCTGGCCGCCGGGGATCTCGAGGCGCGGAGCAGGATTCTCGAACTCACCTCCGCCCGCCTGCGGATCCTCGCGCACCGCATGCTCGCCCGGTTTCCGAACGTGAGGCGCTGGGAGGATACGGACGACGTGTTCCAGAACGCGGCGCTGCGACTCCATCGGGCGCTCGCGCGGCCGGGCGGACCGCCGCGCTCGGTGATGGCGCTGGCCGCCGCCGAATTGCGCCGCGAGCTGCTCGACCTCGCCCGCCGGTACGCGGGGCCGTGGTCGCAGGCGTCGCACCATGAGACGAACGTCATCCGCGTCGCGGAGGGGAGTGCCGTGGAGCGGCACGACGAGCAGGCCGTCGTGCCGGACGAGGGGATCGAGCGCTGGACGCTGTTTCACGAGGCGATCGACGGGCTGCCTCCGGACCTGCGCGAGGTGTTCGACCTGGTCTGGTATGTCGGCGCCGATCAGAAGACGATCGCAGGCCTGCTGGGCTGCTCCGAACGCACCGTGAAGTCGCGCTGGCGTGATGCCCGCGCGGCCGTGCGCGCCGCGCTCGGGGCGGCTCCCCCTGCGTGACGTGATCGATGCCGGTCCGAGATGAGGCCCGCGGATGGCCGGGCCCACAGGAGGAAATCCCCATGCAGTATCCACGGATCGCCCGCTTCCGCACCGCCGCCGACCTCCGCGCGCACTGCCAGAGCCTCGGGGCACCCATCCCCTTCGACGACGAGGTGCTCGCGGCGGGTGACGGATCACCGCTGGGCCGGACGCTCGACGTGGCCGGCACGACGGTGGGCAACCGCTGGTGCATCCATCCGATGGAGGGCTGGGATGGCACGGCCGACGGCCGACCGACCGAGCCGCTCCTCAGGCGGTGGCGTCACTTCGGCACGAGCGGGGCGAAATGGATCTGGGGGGGCGAGGCGGTCGCGGTCGTGCCCGAGGGGCGGGCCAACCCGCGTCAGCTCTGCGCGCCGGCGTGCGGCCGCGACGGATTCGCAGCGCTTCTCGCTGAGGTCACCACCGCGCACCGCGATCGCTTCGGCACGGTCGACGACCTGCTCGTGGCGCTCCAGCTCACCCATTCCGGCCGCTTCTCGCAGCCGGTGAGCGGACCCCGACGACCCCGGATCGCCTACCACCATCCGATCCTCGACGGCCGGCACGGCGTCGATGCCGAAGACGACACGTGCGTGGTGTCCGACGACGAGGTCGAGCGGCTCATCGAGGCCTATGTCGCCGCCGCCCGCGACGCGTCGGCTGCGGGGTTTCGCATGGTGGATCTCAAGGCCTGCCACGGCTATCTCGTGCACGAGTTCCTGTCGGCACGGCGGCGTGCGGGCCGCTTCGGCGGAGACTTCGAGGGACGCACGCGGCTCCTGCGCACGCTCGTCGCGCGGGTGCGGGCGGAGTGCCCCGGGATGCTCCTCGGCGTGCGGCTGTCGCTCTTCGACACGGTGCCCTGGCACAAGGTCGAGGGCCGTGGCGTCCCCTGGCCCTTCCGTGACGCCCTGCCCTACGACTGCGGGTTTGGAGTCGATGCGGCCGATCCGCTGGCGATCGATCTCGCCGAGCCCGTGCGGCTGCTGACGATCCTTCGTGACGAGGGTGTCTCGGCGGTGAACCTCACCGCCGGCAGCCCCTACACGGTGCCGCACCTGCAGCGGCCGGCCGCGTTCCCGCCGTCCGACGGCTATCCCCCGCCGGAGGATCCCCTCCTCGCCGTGTGGCGGCAGGTCGACGCCGCGCGGGCCGCCCGGGAGGCGGTGCCGGGGCTCGTGACGGTCGGGTCGTGCTACACCTACCTGCAGGAATACGCAGCCCACGCGGCGCAGGCGATCGTGCGGGCCGGGTGGGTCGACGCGGTCGGCCTCGGTCGCATGGTGCTCTCGTGTCCCGAGTATCCGGCCGAGACGCTCGCCGGACGGCGCCCCGCCCGCGGGCGGCTCTGCCGCACGTTCAGCGACTGCACGACCGCTCCGCGGCATGGCCTGCGGAGCGGCTGCTACCCGCTCGACGACTACTACAAGCAACTCGAGCCCGACGCGTCCCGCGTGAAGGCCATCAAGGTGGCGGCCGGCGCGGCCGCGGTCGACGGGGGTCCGTCGGCGCCCGCGTGAGCGATCCGCGCCGGCTCGCGGCTCAGCGCGTCGCCGAGGCCCCGATCAGGATGAGGGCGAGCGCGATCGTGAAGCCGACGACCGTGACGGCGAAGGAGGCACGGTCCAGCCACCGCGAGCGCGCCCGTTCGTCGCACTGGTCGTAGAGGTGCAGCGACAGCGTCGACTCCACGAGCGTCAGCAGGATCGTGACGGTGCCGAGCAGGTTGATCATGTCGGCGAGGGCGAATTCACCGGTGTCGGGCACGTAGCTGTCGACCAGGTAGGCGTTGGCCACCGCGGCGAAGAGCGCGCCGACGCCCAGCCCGAACCGCGGGTCCACGTGGGTCGGCCGGATGAAGCACGGAAGCAGCGCGATCGCCACCGCCACGAAGAGCGCCTGGAACATCTTGAGGAACAGTCCCCAGCCGTCCCGCACGATCACGATCCCGAAGCGAGCCTGCGAGAAGGTCGTCTTCCCACCGGGCGAGATGCCCGGCTCGCCGCGCGAGGTCTTGTAGGAGTGGGGTTTCTCGACGACCTCGTGCTCCTCAAGCCGGTAGCCGTGCACGGCGGCGCGCGAACTCACCGCGGTGTTCACGCGGTCCGGCACGAAGACGAGCTCGTCTCGACGCAGTGAGCCGTTCTCGAACGCGATGAGCAGCAGGTGGCGGTCGAGCGGGAAGTGATCGATCCGGAAGGGCTTCGTGATCTCGGCCGTCAGCGCGTAGCGGCGGTAATGGCCGTCGCCGTCGTGCGCTTCGTCGAGGAGTGTGATCGCGTCGATCGTGCCGTCGACGACCAGGAGCTGGTCCACCGGATCGAAGTCGGCACCGGTCCACGAGAACCACACGTCGCAGGCCACCGCGAAGCGACTGTCCCTGATCGAGAGCGCCGTGATGCGCTCGAGGTAGATGCCGATCGTGACCCGTCGCGCCGACGGGCTCGACACCGGCTCCGAAGCGGTCATGCCCGGGTCGGGAGCGGCCGGGTCCATGAGCGCCCGCTCGGCCGCCGATTCGGCCCGTCGAGTCGCCGCCTGCCTCCAGGCGAGGCCGAGGCCTACCACGCTGAAAAAGCCGACGAGCACCGCGATCCATCCGCGCAGCCACCATCGCGGCCGTTCAGCGGGGGACGGCGGTGGCGCGTCGGAGGGCATGGCCGGCGGCGTGCGGTCGTCCGGGTTTCGGGGCATCGCGACCACGCGGGGATCGTGCCGCGCGGCTCGCGGAGTGTAACGTAGTCCGCGTGGGACACGTGCCTGTGCGGCCTGTGCCGGACCGCACGCACGTCCCGGTACGGGAGGTGACGCGACGATGGGAACGCGAGCGATGCGGCCGTCGACCTCGATCATGCTCTGGGCATGCGTTTTGGCCGCGGTCACCGGACAGGCCGGTACGTACAACCCCGATCGCAGCATCGGGGACGTCGTCGAGCCCTGGAAGGATCTGCCGGGAACGGATGATCGGCCTCACTCGTGGACCGATGTCGCCGGCCGCGACGCCGTCGTCGTCGTGTTCACCTGCTCGAGCTGCCCCTACGCCGTGGATTACGAGGAGCGGATCAACGACCTGGCCGAGCGGCACGCGGGTGCGGACAGTCGCGTGGCGGTGCTGGCCATCAACAGCAACCGCATCCCGGAGGACGCCCTGCCCGCGATGAAGGCCCGTGCGGAGGCGAAGCAGTTCCGCTTTCCGTACCTCTTCGACGAGTCCCAGGCGGTGGCCCGGGCGTTCGGCGCCGTGCGGACTCCCGAGTTCTTCGTGCTCGACCGGGATCGCCGCATCGTCTACATGGGGGCGATGGACGACTCCACCACGGCCACCGCGGTGAAGCGACGCTACGTCGACGATGCCGTGGCCGCGGTGCTCGCCGGACGGGCCGTCGAGGTCGCCGAGACCGCGCCGGTGGGCTGCCAGATCCGCTTCGAGCGACGCCGCGCCCGCTGAACACGGCCACTTCCGGCTCAGAAGGCGATCTCGCCCCACACGGTCAGGTCGTCGATCGCGGTGCTCCGAGGCGTGGACGACCAGATGGAGCGGTCGATCCGTCCACGCGGAAGCGCGTGCGAGCGGCCGATGTTGGCCCGCCAGACCGTGCCCGCCATGGGCGGGTCGACCTCGAGCGTAGCGAGTGGAATCGACACGAGCGCGAGCCAGCGCCGAGGCTCCTGCTCCACGCGCGTCGTGCACTGCCAGTCGCCGTTCCAGCCGGCATCGTCCCGGCCGTGACGCGGGTCCATGGCTTCGGTGACGAGTCCGCGCACGGCCTCGGAGCGCGATTCCGGATGCGGGCCCGCCTGAAACCGGTAGCACACGTCGCGATTCCCGGGGACGGCGAGGCGGACGTCGATCGACTCTTGGCCACGCAGGTCGCGGTCGCCGCCGACGGCGGGAAACTCCGTCGCTCCGTCGGGCGCGAGATCGCATTCCAGTCGCACGTGCAGATGCGACGGGTCGTGCATGATCTGGAGCGTCGTGGGCAGCGGTCGGCCGTGGAACGGTGGCAGGATGGTGAGGGAGCGTGATTCGGCCTCCCGCCACTGCGGCGAGTCGAGCGTGACGGGCCCGGCCGTGGCGAGCGCCGTCACCCGCTGTCGGCCCGGTGGCGGCAGTGTCCGCATGGCCGCGGTGTCCCAATTCAGGCATGTCTCGGCATACGGTTCCTGGTAGCCGTCGTGGGCCAGTCGCAGGTGGTTGGCGTCGTGGCCCGCGAATGGAAAGAGCACGTGTGCCCACCCACCATCCGCGACGGCCCGCCCCCGCGCGTCGTAGAGCGACGCGATGAAGGCGTTGCGGGCGTCGATCGCGTCGAGGAGGCGGTCGCGCGATGGCGCGTCGGGCTCGACCTGGTAGGCGTGATGGAGATGGACGACGCGGGCGAGGTGCCGCAGGTAGTCGAACTCCCTGCGCACGAGGGCCAGCCGGGTCCGCGGCTTTTCGCCGGTGGCGATCCGCTCCGCGTGCGTGAGGTCGTCGTCCAGTGCCGCGAGGACACCCGGAGGATAGAGGAACGCGATCAGCTGGAACGGGTCGGTGACGGTCTTGCGCGGCCGGCCGTCGAGCGCACGGTAGGTCCAGAGGTCCGACCTCGTTCCAAGGTGATCGGAATAGAGCATGATCGCGTGGTTCAGGCGTTCGTAAAACGACCGCATCGGCGGGGCGGCCGTGCCGAAGGCGGCGTCGATGAACTCGGCCAGGAGATCCTGCGCGCGGTTGTGCTCGGGGTCGTCGAACATCCGCCCCATCACGTAGTACACCGGCCCCTCGAGGCCGAAGAGCTGCCCGGGGCCGTCGCGCTGGATGGCCTGGATGCGATTGGCCGCCAGCCGCCGAACCTGGGCCTCGACGTGGGCCGGCGTGCGCATCGGCGTGTACCGAGAGCCGAGGTTGGGGCACCAGTTGTAGACGTAGCCCGAGAATCCCCGCGGCACCTCGTAGTCGCGCCAGGGAGCGATGTCGTCCTCGTTCGTTCCGGTGAGCATCACGCTCGTGTTCTCGGGAAATGCCCGGAACGATCGGGGCGGCGCGGCGGTGAGGATGTACGACATCATCGTGACCTGACGCCCGGGGTGCGACCGCGCGAGCCGCTCGGCGACGTCGCGGTTGAAGATCCAGATCTTCTCCCCCCAGTCGTCACCCGTGCCGTAGAGGTCGCGGCACGGCTGGCACTCGCAGGCGTGAAAGCCGTCGGGCTGTCCGAGGTCGACCGACTCGTAGCCACGTTCGAACCACCCGGCGAGATCCCGCTCGATGAGTCGCTGCACGTCGGGATTCGACAGGCAGTACTGCGCGTTGCCGCCGCGCGGATCGAGCCGCGTGCCGCCCACGAGGGCGAAGTATTCCGGATGCTCGGCGAAGAAACGCTCGGGGGGCACGGCCCGTTCCCACGTGTGGCTGCCGAAGACCTCGTCCACCCGCGGAAACCGGTTGAGTGCCAGGTCGTAGAAGCCGCCTCCCGCCGGGTGCGACGTGTTGAGCCGGAGGACGGGCGTGCGGCGCACGTCGAGGTCGGCGGAGACCGAGATCGTGGTGCGCGGAAGGAACTCGATGGCCGGGGACGCGAGCAGGTCGACGTCTGCCGCCGCGCTCACCGGGCGATAGGGTGCGATGTCGGGATACAGGAAGCGCACGCCGAGATGCTCCCGGGCGAAGTCGGCCGTGGCCTTGACCGTACCGACGCGGTCCCAGTTTGGCCGCCGCGGATTGTCCGTCTCGCCGCGCGCCGGGGCGTCACGGCCGGCGACGATCACGTCCCGACCCGCCACGCGCACGACGGTCTGCCAGCCGACGAGCGCCTCCGTGTCCACGCCGGCGGCCCGGGCGGCGGCGGTGTCGCCGAGGCAGATCGCGGGGCTGCCGGGATCGCGCTCCGCCTCCGTCACGACCGGCACCGTGAAGCCGCTCGCGCGAAAGGCGGTCTCGAGCAGCCGTGCGGCCTGACGGATGCAGTCGCCGATCTCGGCGGTCGGCGGTCGGTCCGGCACGACGATCTGGTAGCTGGAGCGACCCTCGGAGGCGAGCACGAGATCGGCCGCACGTGCGGCCGCGGGCAAACAGGCGGCGCCGAGCAGCGCGCCCCAGCGCGCCGCAGATAAGGCGCGTCGCGTCATCACACTCCCTGGATGCGCACCCATTTCCGCTCCCCCGTCAGCGTCGTATCCCTGCCCCCATTGTGGCGCACACCTCCAGGTGCGCGAACAGGCCCCCATCGTGGCGCACACCTCCAGGTGCGGGAACAGGCCTCCATCGTGGCGCACACCTCCAGGTGTGCGAATGGGCCTCCCATGCCACGCGACCCGAGGCGTGCTTCCTCGACCTGCATCCGTGAGACACTCGGCGCAATTACTTTTCGAGTGCAAACACGAACCGGTTCTCAGTCCCGCGCTTCACGTCCGCGGTCAGGCCCGACTGCGAGGGGTCCGCATATCGTGCCGGAAGCTCCGAACGCTCCCCCTGTCGTCGTGAGGCTTTGGCCATCGCCGCGGTGTAGGCGGCATCCGCCTGTTCCACCGCCATGGGTGCGTCCGAACCGGCTGGCTGGGGCCTGGCGATCGTCACGACGTGCGTGCCCGGCGCCGCGCCGTCGCTTGTCCCGAACGTGGAAAGCACGAACACGCCGGCGTCGTCGGTGACGGCGTAGGCCGCACGTGCGGCACTCGGTGCCATGAACGTGACCTGGGCTCCGGCCACTGGGACACCCTCAAACGTCACGACACCTGAAGCTGGTACGACCTCGGGCCGCTTCGGGCCGCAGCCGGTCATGACGAGAAGCAGTGTGAACGGGACGACATACCGTCCTCCCGGCGTTTCGAGCGTGTCAGAGGCCACCCGCATTCACGACCTCCCCGTCGGCCCGGGCACCAAGCCGCTGATACGCCTGGTAGTTGATGCCCTCCGCCAAAAAGCGATTGGATCCGTCGCAAAACAGGAACTGTGCACCGCCGGTGTGCCGTGACTTGAAGCCCAACGACGTCTGCCAGTTGTTCGGCGCGAAGCAACTGTTCACCTGATACTGCGGTTCGCCAGGGCAGGTCGGAAAGTTGATCGGGGCGGTCGTCGCCGTCCAGAGGGTATTTCCCGTGAACCACGCCTGAGCATGGTGATCTCCGCAGGCAGGTCGAATCTCCCCCATCGCGATCGTCGAGGACGTACCGTCGGTGATGTCCCGGATCGTCGCCGACCAGTAATACCTCGAAAATACACCGGAAATCTGCGTGCCATCGTTGGTGCTTCCGTGGCCTGCAGGGCCCCGGAGGTTGCCGGGATACATCGAGCACCAGCTGCCCTGCGCGGGCATGGCCTGTGCGCCGAGGCTCGAGCCGTAGTTCGACGTCGAAACGGTCGAATTGGACGCGTCACTGGGGCAGATGAAAGCAGGCATTCTCTGCGTGCCGAAGCGCGACTGGACCCATGCCGTCACGTCGGTCTGGAAGTCGATACCTTCGGACATCCCGGTCTGTTCGAGGAATGGAAGCATCTTGACGAGGGTGCTTCCCTTCCGGTGGGTGCCGGCCGTCCAGGGGTAGAGGCCCTGCGAAGGAGCCGGGTCGTTGCTGCAACCTGGCGGAAACCGCCGCAGGGCCTCGTGGTGACTCAGCAGGGCAACGCCGAGCTGCTTGAGATTGTTGCCACAGGCCGAGCGTCGCGCAGCCTCCCGGGCGGCCTGCACAGCCGGCAAGAGAAGCCCGATCAGCACCGCGATGATCGCGATGACGACGAGCAGCTCGACGAGAGTAAAGCCCATCGCGTGGGTACGAGAGCGATTCGTCATGCAATGGTTCTCCTCCCCGAACACGGCACCTACTGGTTTGTACCAGCGCGAGTCATGTGCGGCAATCAGTCGGCCTCCCGGGATCGTGCCGGGGTGCCGTTGGTGGATGCGGGAGCGTCGGGTGCGACGGCGGCGGCGGCCTCGCGCCAGACTCGTTCGAGATCCTCGCGGCCGAGGCGCGCGGCGGTGTCTGCCAGGCGCAGGCGGACCTCCGAGTCGTGCGGTCGCTCCCAGGCCTCGCGATGCAGCTCGGCGAACGTGCTCCGGAGAACGCGGATCTCGTCCGCCCGCGCTCGCGTCGTGGTGGCCTCGTCCTCCCTGCCGAGCTGCGCAAGAGCCCGCGCGAGGGACAGCGTCGCGAGATAGTCGTGTGGATCGACGGCGACGGCCCGCTCGAGCGGAATGACGGCGGCCTCGGCGTCGCCGTCCTCGAGCAGGATCGAGCCCTCGAGCACGAGCACCGCCCGGTTGTCCGGCTCGGCGGCGACCGCCGACTGCACGAGGCGGCGCGCCTCGTCCCGCCGACCGAGGGCGAGAAGGCACTCGGCCCTCGCCAGGTCCGCGCGGACGCCGGCTGCCGCGGTGGAGAGCACATCGAGGGCGTCGGCCGGCCGCAGCTGGCGGATCAGGCAGGTCGCGAGTTCGAGGAGAATCTCCTCGCGATCGGGCTGGTGGGGGTTGCGCCGGAGCGATTCCTCGTAGCAGGGAATGGCCTCGGCGAAGAGCTCGTAGTCGGAGTGCATGAGGCCGAGGAGCCGGTGCGGCCGGGGATCGTCCGGTGCCAGTCGTGCCGTCTCGCGCAGGTGATGCACGGCCTCCTGGACGGCGCCGACGTCATAGAAGGAGACGGCGAGAAGGCGGTGGGCATCGACCAGGTCCGGGTTCGCGGTCACGAGCGGCGTCAGCAGCGACTCCACGTCGCGGTGCCGACCGAGCTGCTGGCACGCCGTCGCCGCGACGAGCCGTCGCGGCGGGTCGAGCCACGCGGACGAGGCGACCTGTGACAGCACGTCGAGTGCCGGGATGGGGTGGCCCTTCGCGACCAGGATGGCGGCCTGCACGACGAGCGAGGCGTCGGTGGCACCGGCCGCACGCAGGTCGCGCATCACCTGTCGAGCCGTGGCATGATCTCCGCGGCCGACGGCGGCGAGGCCCGTATCGACGAGCCGTGGCGGATCGGCACTCGATGGTCGGCAGCCGACGGGGCCGACGTGTGCGCCCACGCAGACGGCGATCACGGCCGCCGCGGTCCATGGGACATGTCGCCCGTGTCCACGGTGACCGGCTCGCGTCGGGACACGACCGAGGATGGCGCCAGGACGGCTCATGACCGGGGCTCAGGTGTCGGTGGCTGGACGTCCGCCGCGGGCTCGACGAGCCGGAGTGCGGCGGGCAGATCCTCTGACGACGAGAGGGCCGGCACGTCGGCCGTCGTCACGGTGCCCGAGGGCCAGCGGACGACGACGCGAACCGGCCGGCTCGTGCCGACGGGCACCGCATCCGTCTCGGGAAGGCGGATGTGCACCGCACGGTGACCGTGCGAGAGGTAACTGCCTCCCCCGGTGAGCTGGGTCTCCAGCGGCGGCACCCCGGCTGCATCGAGCGACACCCGCGCCCCGATCGCATCGCGATTGGAACGCGTGCCGACGAGTTCCACGACCAGGGGCCGGCCCCGTCTCGGCATCAGGTTGTCGAGCACCGCGACGGGCTCGTTGAGCCGCGATATCGCGAGGTCGATGTCACCGTCCCGGTCGTAGTCGCCCGTCGCGAGCCCCAGGAGGGGCGGCCGCCGCCCGCTGAAAGCGTTCGCCGTCGAAGGAGAGCACGAGCGGCAGCTGGCGCCGCGGCGACGCGTCGGGAAACTTGATGACGTGGCCGTTCGCGACGACGATGTCGACGAGGCCGTCGAAGTCGAGGTCGGTGCACGCCGTGCCGAAGCCGACGAACAGGCCGCCGAGTGCCGTGATGCCGTGCCGTCGGCTCACGTGCAGGAATTGGCCGCGACCTTCGTTGCGGTAGAGGGCGAACGACTCACGTTCGTAGTTGGCCACCCAGATGTCGGGCCGGCCGTCGCGATTGAAGTCGCACAGGTCGATCCCCATGCTGCCGTTCGGCACGCCCTGATCATCGAGCGCGACGCCGGCGACGAGCCCCTGCTCCGTGAACGTGCCATCGCCGTCGTTGACGTAGAGAAAGTTGTCGGTGGTGTCGTTGCCGACATAGATATCGACGTGCCCGTCGAGATTCATGTCGGCGAGCAGGACGCCGAGACCCTTGCCGTCGGTGCGCAGGCCCGCCTCGCGCGAAATCTCGACGAACGTGCCGTCCCCCTCGTTGCGATAGATCGAGTCGGGCAGGCCCTCGAACTCGCGTGGCGGGCAGATGTCGCGTTCCTCGGGGGAGCGGCCGCAGAAAGGATCGTGCTCGAACGACCAGTCCACGTAGCGGGCGAGATACAGGTCGAGGTCGCCATCGCCATCGAGGTCGGCCCACCCCGCACTCGAACTCCAGCGGGGATCGGCCGCTGCCGGCCAGTCGGACACCGGGGCGAAGCCGCCGTCGCCGAGGTTGCGCCAGAGCTGCGCCGGTCCGTAGCCGGTCACGACGAGATCCGGAAACCCGTCATTGTCGAAGTCGCCGATCGCGACACCGTGCGTGTAGAGAGGAAGCGTGTCGAGTCCCGCCACTCCGGCGACACCGGCGAAGTGCCGTCCCGGCCGTTCGGCCCCCGGCACCGACCGCCACAGCGTGGTCGGTTCACCCCTCAAGGCGGGCCCGGCGGCGAATCGACCGCCGCCGGTGGCGACGTGATCGAGCCACCCGTCGCGGTCGTAGTCGAACCACCCGACGCCGCCGCCGAGCGACTCGAGAATCGAACATCGCCCGGCCTCCTCGCCGTTGTGGTAGGCGGCGTCGATCCCGAGGAGGTGTGCTCGGTCGAGAAAGGATGGCGCGGCCGACGGGGCTGCCGGAGGATCGCCCGGGTGCGTCACCGCCGTGGCGTCGCGCGGCGGCGCTCTCCGCGCAGCCGGGCCGCAGCCTGCGACCATGATCGCCGCGGCGAAGACGAGGGGGACGGGCAGAGCAGGTCCGCGCTCGACCCTCCGTGAGCGCGATCCTTGCCGTGGGCTCGTGCGGGTGTCTGCCACGTGGTGGGACTTACGGAGCCAGATCGAACGTGAACACGTTCTTCGCCGCGTCGCTCGTCACGGTCGCGGTCAGGCCGCTCGTGTCGCTCCGGCTGAATTTCTCCGGCACCAGTGATTTGGGCGGCTGGTTGGCAGCCGATGTCTGCGCGATCTTCTGGAGATCCTCAGGTGTCGGATTGGTCATCGCGGGTCCACCAGCAGTCTTGGTGATCGCCACGCCGCACGACCCCGCCGGCACTCCCGGCTTTCCGATGCTGAAGCTGCCCGAGGCATCCGTCACGCCGCTGTTGGGCGGTCCGACGGTGGGCACGAACATGACCGTGGCCCCCTCGAGCGGCTTGCCGTCGAGCGTCACCGTGCCCTTCACGGGGTAGGACGGCACACCCTTCGTGCCACAGCCCGTGCCGAGGATCAGGGCAAGGCCGATCGTGCCCGTGGTCACAACGGACCGATGGATCCACGGCGCATGCATGGTGCCTGGGTGCTTTCGAACGTTCATGTGTCTCCCTTCGTGACGGTTTGGATGGAGCCTGAAATATCGTCGGAGTCCGCCCCCGCCTCACACTCGAGTGTATCGAGGCCATGCCGGGCGCGTGCGTGATCTGGATCGATCTCGAGCGCCGCCTCCAGCCAGCGGGCCCCCTCCTCGCGCAGGCCGAGGTCGGCCAGGATGCCGGCGATTTCGACGCGGAGGTCGGCATTACCCGGCTCGCCGACGGTCTGACGCGTGAGGTCCGTCAGCCGACGGTGGGCATCGGAGAGCTTCTGTGCCTCCGCGAGCTGGAGCGACGCCTCGTCACTCCTCCCGAGAGCGTTGAGGACCGCCGCGTACCCGAACCGCGCGGTGATGCTGCGCGGGTCCAGCCGAACCGCATCACGGTAGAGCGCGACAGCTGCGTCCATCTGCCGTTCCTCGGCCGCGAGGCCCGCGAGTGCCGTGAGCGTCACCGCCTCGTTCTCTGGGGTCAGCTCGAGGGTGAGAGCCTCGTGGAAAAGCCGCGACGCTATTTCATGCGCCCCGCGTCGCACGTGGCAGTCTGCCAGGCCGATGAGCATCCGGGGATCGTCCGGCTGCCTTGCGAGACAGAGGGTGTATTCCCCGGCCGCCGCATCGAGCCGCCCGGCATGAACCTCGAGGGCCGCGACCCTCCCGCGGAGGGCGACATCATCCGGATCGAGGGACAGCGCGGTGCGATACGCCGAGAGCGCCTCGCCATGCCGCTCGAGTTTTTCCGCGATGAGGCCCGCGGCCGCGTGGGCCAGCGGGTTTTCCGGCTGCCACTCGGTCCAGAACGCGACACACTGTCGCGCGTCGTCGATGCGATGACCGGCCAGGTGACCCTTCACCAGGGCCTCATAACACTCCTCGGCGAAGAGGTCGTCGACCACGGCACCGAGGAGCGTGCGGATCTCGGACTCGACGGCGGTCATTCGACCGGTCTGAGCCTTCATCAGCACCAACTGCCGATGAAGCTGCTCGCTGTCGTGTCCGAGACGTGCGGCGGCGTCGAACGCCCGGGCCGCTTCACCCAGCCGATCCTGACGCCTCAGGATCTGTGCCCGACGGAAGGCGATGTCGGGCCGATCCGGCTCCCGTCGCTCGAGCACGTCGAGCGCCGCCAACGCGGCTGGCCAGTCGTGACGTCGGATGGCCGCATCGATCTGCGAGGTGAGCGCGACAGGACGAATAGACCACGCGGCTGCAGCCACGAGGAGCAGCGCGATCGCGAGCGCGACGGTTCGCCACCGCGTGGCCGTTCTGACCGAGGCCCCGGGCGATCGCGGTCGCTCGACACCGGATGACGCCGACGATGTTGCGGAGGCGATTTCCGGAGACACAGCCGAGTTCCCGACTCCTACTGATCCGCGTGATCAGAACGCCCCATCGATGACCCTGCCGTCCGCCTTGCCCCCGAGCCGCTGGTACGTCGTATGGTCGATCGAGTCCGCCAGGGCCTTGGTCGATCCATCGCCGAAGAGGAACTGGGCCGCCCCAGGGTGCCGTGAGCGGAATCCCCAAGAGTAGTTCCAGTTGTTCTTGGCAAAGCACTGCGGATTGGGTGCGCCCGCAGCCGTCGCCGCAGCCTGAGACGCGAAGCATGTCGTCATCGTGTTGATCGGCACGCAGGTCGACGCATGGGCGTTGTTGCCGCCGTTGTAGCTCCAATACCCGGACGTATGGTCGGTGCATTCCATCAGCACCTCTCCCACAAAAATTGTCTTGCTCAGGCCGTCGGAGACGTTCTCGAGGGTGCACGTGCCACCGTGGCGGGAAAATGGACCTGACGCACTGGCTGGAAGCGGACCACCGTGCCCCCAGTCTCCAGCCGGCGATTCACGAAACGAGAGAAAGGGTTGACAGTTCGTGTCGGCGGAGGTGGCCTGCTGCGACCCCAAGCTACCGCTGTAACTGCCGACCGCCCATCCACCGATGTTGCGGGGCGAAACGTCCGAAGAGCACCGCGCGAAGGGGAGCTCTATGGTGCGCAACAACCGCCCTCCACCCATGTCCTGACCCGTACGGTCGCCGTTTGTCTGCCCTGCCGGCGGCAGATCGATCTGGTCGAACAAGTCTTGCTGCTCCCCAAACGGCAGAATGAATGCGTGCCAGCCAAGGTTGTGCCCTACCGCGGCACCGGTCACGGTCGCACTCGGCGTCCACATCACGGTGGGTGCCGAAGGCGGCAGGCGTCTGCGCGCATTCACGTGGCCTTGAATGGCGAGTCCGTATTGCTTCAGGTTGTTGCTGCAATTGCTCCGTCGCGCGGCCTCTCTCGCCGACTGCACGGCCGGCAGGAGAAGGCCGATCAACACCGCGATGATCGCGATCACGACGAGCAGCTCCACGAGCGTGAAGCCACGACACGAAAGGTCACTTCGAGCACGGAGCATGACCGTTCTCCCCAAGGCAGTGCGCGGGTTCCGCTCGCTAGTGCGATGGTCACTCGCGCATGCAAATTTTTCCCGCCCCCAAGGGAGTCTACCGCTCCGCGCCGGTCGGGTTCAAGAGCCGGTTCATGGACCGGAGGTGCTCCCGCGAACTCCGGACCCACGGAAACCCCCCCGGTGGAGGTCTTTGCCGCGTTTTACGGGTCGCGGTACTGCCGATGGTGGTCTCGAGAGTTGCCGCATGCCTCTGCTGCGGACTTGTCTCGGAGGTGCTACGATTCCAGGGGGTTGAAAGGTAGGGGGATGCTCTGAGCCCGACGCATCGCCACCGGCCGTCCACCCTCAGGGTTGGCAGTGGGCGGTCGCGGTCAAGAACCTCGAGGAGCGAGCCAATGGTTTCGTATCTCAGGATCGCAGCTGCCGACGGGCGCGTGCCGGGACGTGGCGTGCTGGTCACGCGGAGCCGCCGAACAAGCCAGGGCGCCTTCACGCTCGTCGAGCTGCTCGTCGTGATCGCGATCATCGCGGTGCTCATCGGACTCCTGCTGCCGGCCGTGCAGAGCGCCCGCGAGGCCGCGCGGAGGAGTTCGTGCAGCACCAACCTCAAGCAGGTCGGGCTTGGCCTGCAGTCCTACCATGCCGCCCGCGGCAGACTCCCGCCCGGTGGCTTCACCGATGCGCCCGCGATTGGGGGCAGTGGTGGCGGCTGGGGGAGCGCGTGGACCGTCTTCCTGATTCCCTACATCGAGATGCAGGACCTCTTCGATCGCTTCATCTTCACGGGTGGTTCGGGCTGGGGGGCCGGCGCGGCCAACAACTGCCGCGAAGCGTCGAACGTGCCGATGAAGCTGTACCTCTGCCCGTCGACCTCGGTCGGGACGATCGCGCCGGCTCCCCACAGCGGCTCGAACATCTCCCGCAACCACTACGTCGGGATCGCAGGGGCGGTCGCGGGACTGATCCCCGGGCAGACGGAAACCCGCTTCTTCACGAATAGCGGTGCGGCGGGATGCTGCAGTGGCGGTATCGCCGGAGGCAACGGCGTGCTCTACCCGGGCGGGTTCGTCAAATTCCAGGAGATCTCCGATGGACTTTCCAGCACCATGGCCGTCGGTGAGCAGAACGACTGGCTGTTCACGCAGAATGGTTCCCGCGTGAGCTGGGGCACCGGGCTTCTGCACGGCTGGATGATCGGCTGGCACTCGCAGGGCGCGCCCAACGGCGGCAACGCCGGCGACGCCCGGCACTTCCAGATGACGACGATCCGCTACCGCATCAATCAGAAGATGGGCTGGCCTGACGCGCCCGGCAACTGTGGGGCGACCGGCGTGTGCGAGAACGTCGGCAGCAACGTGCCGCTCAACTCAGCCCATCCGGGCGGCGCGCACACGCTCATGTGCGATGGCTCGGTGCGGTTCGTCAACGATGCCGTCGCCCTGGACGTCATCGCCCGACTCGCAACCCGTGACGATGGTCAGCCGACCGGCGGCCAATGACCCGAGCGATGCGGGTCGGCCGGCCGCCGTGCCGATCGCCCGGGGCCCGACACTGCCATGACGGAGGAGGCGCCATCACCGGCGTGATCAGCATGACGACCAGGACGAACATGACCACGACCGGCCGCAGGATCGTTTTCGCCGCCCTCTGCGTGGCCAGCGTCTCGGGCTGCGGCGGACCTTCGCCGCCCGTCACGGCGCCGGTCGCCGGAACGGTCTCCTACGACGGAAAGCCGATCGTGGACGGATCCATCACGTTCGCGGCCGTGGACGGTTCGTGCGCGCCGAACGTCCTGCAGATTGCCGAGGGCCGTTACGAAGGTCGCGTCGTCGTCGGCGAGAAGCGGATCGAAATCCGGGCCATGCGACAAGCGGAGCGCACGGGGTCAGCCGCCACGGGGCCCGGCGGCGACGAGGGGCCGGTGCTCGAGAACTTCATCCCGGCGGCCTACAACGACGCGAGCCGACTCACGAGAACGATCGAACCGCCGGGGCCTGTCGTCATCGATCTCGATCTGACCGTCGAGCCCTGACAGACGCTCCCCTCAGGGCCGCGGAACCACACGAGTCCGAGCGAGTCGACACGCTGAGGCGTCAGTTCTGGCCCAACAACGCGGTGCCGACGGCCCCAGATGGGCCATCACTCGTCACCGTCAGGGACCCGTTCCGCCGTTGAGTCGAGCGACTCGAGGACGCGACGCGCGTCGGCATGATCCGGATCGAACGCGAGCGCACTCTCCAGCCATTCCCGGGCGTCGCGCAATCGTCCCATGCGGGTGAGCGCACGGCCGATCCGGAAGCGGACATCGGCATTGCCGGGTTCGTGCAGGACCTGCTTGATCAGTGGATCGAGCGACTCGGCCTCCTGACGTAGGGTCACGGCTCGCGTTGATGCCTCACGGGCCGCCTCATCCCTGCCGGCCAGCGCGAGGGCCCGCGCCAGGGCGGCCACCGTTTCGAGACTGCCTGGATCCGCGCGCTCGGCCCGCTCGAGCAGCACGATGGCGTCTTCGGGAAGCCCGTTTTCCAGATCGATCAGGCCGCGCAGCCGCAGGCCGGTCGGGTCATCGGGCCGGATCGCCAACGCACGGTCGAGAATCGACTCTGCTTCGACGATGTGCGACGTGCGCACCAGCGATTCCGCGAATGCGCTCAGGCAGGACACGTCCTCCGGGGTGGTCCGCAGTGCCTCCCGGAGGTGCGGTTGTGCGGCCGCGGCGTCGCCCAGTTGCCTGACGAGCACGATGCCAAGTCCGGCGTGCGCGCCCGGCGCATCGTCTCGTCGGGCGATCGCCGCTTCGTAATCCTGCCGGGCGTCGGCAGCGAGCGAGAATCGTGCGCGGATGTCGCCGCGACGCACCCTCGGCAGCCAGTCATCCGGGCTGACCGCAATCCACTCGGAGGCCCATGCGTGTGCCCGTTCCATCGCGAACGAGCGCACGGCGAGGTCGACGAGCGCCTCGTAGATCACCGCGGCCTCAGGGTGCCCGGTCCGGGCTGCGACAAGCAGGGCCTTCGCCTCGTCGGCATCGAGCCCGAACCCTTGTCCGGTCCCAGGTCCGGTGGTCCCGAGTCGCAGGAGCGCCTCCTCGAGATCGACGAGTTCGGTCAGGGCGCCCCCCTGCCGGGCCCAGGCCGTCAATCGAGTCGCCCGCTCGCGATCGCCGCAGCGACGCACGGCACGGGCGAGCAGAAAGGCAGCCTCCCCATCGGAGGGTATCCTCGAGACCAGTGGTTCGAGGATCGCGACGGCGCCCTTGTCGTCGTGGTCGGCGATCGCCCGCCGCGCCAGGTCGAGTCGGCGTGATCGCTCGATCGAGGGGAGGGTCCAGAAGAAGCTCACGAGGATCGCCGTGATCGACGCGATCGCGAGGAGAGCGAGGCGACTCGATCCGGTCGCGGGTGAATGACGAGATCGCAACGAGCGCGCGGTCGGCATAAAAAACCTTGATCGCGGAGACGCCGACGCCTTGCGGTACGGCCTCGTGTGATGGTAGTGTGCGAGACTGAGGAAAAGGGAAGAGGCACGGGAGGGCAGTCACCATGCAATCTATTCAGTTGCTCGAACGTTCTCGAGCGAATCGCGTGCGTACCGCGTTCACGCTTGTCGAACTGCTCGTCGTCATCGCCATCATCGCCGTTTTGATCGGCCTGCTGCTGCCGGCCGTGCAGTCGGCGCGCGAGGCGGCGCGGCGGAGTCAGTGCACGAACAACCTCAAGCAGTGGGGCCTCGGGCTCCAGACACATCTCGAGGCGAGGCGAGCGTTTCCAGCCGGTACTGCGGGCGCCCCGGTGGGCGGATGGGGCGGTTCATGGATGCTGCCGCTGCTCCCCTTCGTGGAGCAGGTGGCCAAGTACGAGGAACTCGACATGTCCCGGCCTTTTTGGGACAGCACGGCGACGGTCAACATCGCTGCGCTCAACGGGTGGACGTTCGACTCGCTGCATTGCCCTTCGAGCACGATGCCGCGAACTGGTGCGGGCATTTCGGGCTCGGGCCAGGCCTCATCGCACGCCAACTACGTCGCCGTGGCGGGTTCGGCGAACGAGCCTGCAGCCCAAACATGGGCCAGTGGCAACGGCATCGTCGGCTCCGGGGGAATCCTCTTCCCCAACGCCAAGGTGACCGCTGCCGACATACCCGATGGCATGTCGAAGACACTTGCTCTCGGTGAGCACGGCGCAAACCAGACGGATGCCAACAACGCGGCGGTGCATATTCGTGGCAGCAATCCGCACGCGTTTTCGATGGGCTTCAACCGTACGAGTAGGCCCTCGGGCGGCGGCGACCCTGGTGACCTGCGGGCCTTCAACACGACGACCATCCGCTACGCGATCAATGCCAGAGGGATGGCGAATCAGGCAGGCGTAAATGGCAACTATGGCAACAATATTCCGCTCAACTCAGCTCACCCGGGGGGCTGCAATACGGGTTTCGGTGACGGGTCGGTTCGCTTTCTCAGCGAATCGGTCCCGCTGGACGTGCTGCAGCTGATGGGCCGCCGGAATGACGGTCAGACGTATACCGAGTGACGGTTGGTCTCATCGTCTCGACACCAGGGGAGGCATGACGGTGACGCGATTCAAGCGGGCGTGTGTGGCGGCGATGATGTGCGCGGGCGGGGTTGCATCGGGCTGCGGCGGCCCCGCGGGTCCCGATCCCAAGGCCGAGGCCCAGCAAAAGGTCGAGGCGGATGCGATGATGAAGCAGTACGAGACAGGCGGCAAAGCGCCCGGCAATGCCCAGCCGGATAGCAAGTAGATCGCCGCCCGGTCTTTCGCCCGGCTGCCCGGCGTTTCTTCGATCGCATGGAGGCGGTACAAACTCTCCACGCGAGCCGACATCCCAGAAGAGATTTGGGTGCACACTCCGCCTTTTTGGACAAAGGATGTATACCTTCCCCCGAGGGGGTTCTCCCGCGCACGGGTATCGGTGTGACTCTTTCGCAGGCTTCATACAGGCGTGATTGTGCACCATCGGTGCGTGGCCTTCGCGTGCGAGGTGTCCCGCGCGGCTTTACGCTCGTCGAACTGCTCGTCGTGATCGCGATCATCGCGGTGCTCATCGGTCTCCTGCTCCCGGCCGTGCAGAGCGCTCGCGAGGCGGCACGGCGCAGTAGCTGCACGAACAACCTGCGGCAGCTCGGCGTGGCGATCCACACGTTTGGCGAGGCGCGAAAGGTGCTGCCGCCGTCGCACTCCGGCGGGGCGCCCCCGGTCGATCGGTTCGGCACCTGGTTCGTCGTGATCCTGCCGTTCATCGAGCAGCAGCCGCTCTTCGATGTTTTCGACCTCGGGCAGGGCTGGGACGCGGGCCCGAATCCGAGTGCCGCCTCAGCGAGCGGCGCGAGCGTGTCGACGTTCCAGTGCCCGTCGCGGCGATCGGGGCGGCAGATCAGCGACGGCGCTCCGCAGGTCGGTGCGACCGGCGACTACGCCGTCTCGTCGGTCGCCACCGCGAGCTACCAGCATCAGCACCAGGATTTTTCGGTGCTGCGCGGCGCGATGGTCGGCTCGGGCCCGACGCGGCAGGGGTCCTCGTGGAACGGGCGCAGCACGTTTGCGATGATCACCGACGGCACGAGCAAGACGATCCTCATCGGCGAGAAGCACGTGCGGCAGGGAGAATTGAACCGCGGTGGCTCGGCGGGCGGAAGCGGCGACGGCAACATCTACATCTCGCAACAGACCGGCTGGTACGAGTGTCACAGCGTTCGGCAGACAGACCACCCCAACGGTCTCGCGCGAGATGCGAACGACGATCGCCCGAATCGGTGGCACACGTTCGGCAGCTGGCATCCGGGCACCTGCCCCTTCGTCATGGCGGATGGTGCCGTGCGGGCGCTCGCACCGTCCATCGATCTGACGACGCTGCGTCAGCTCGGCGACCGTCGCGACGGGGAGGTTATGGTCGGTGACTTCTGAGCACGGCGGTCACACGGCCGAGGCGGTGCACTCCGGCGCGGCTCGGCGTGCCGACGGGCGCCGATCGCGGTCACTGCGACGGGCGTGCGGCATCGGCGCGGTCGGCGTGATCCTTGCGGGCATCGCCGGCTGCGGCGGCTCCGCCACGCTTCCCGTGACTGGAAGCGTGCGCCTCGCCGATGGAACGCCGGTTGTCGGGGCGACGGTGGTCTTCGAGTCGGCTCAGCATCGCGTCAGCCCGTCCGGCACGACGGATGCGGCGGGCGCGTTCACGCTTACCGCCTTCGAGCGAGCCGACGGTGCGCCCGCCGGTGAGTACCGCATCGCCATCCATCCCCCCATGGCTGCCGACAGCAGTGAGCGACAGCCGGCTTCGCCGTTCGACGAGCGCTATGCGTCGGCATCCACGAGCGGGCTCGTGTTCACCGTCGCACCCGGTGCGACACCGTGCGACCTCGTGCTCGAGCCACGGAAGCGACGCTAGGGCGAATTGGCTCCAGCGAGCGACGAACGGTGCCCACCCCGCGCCGACTCGGACGTTTCTTGCGAACCGTCCCCCATTTCCAGCCGCGATCTGACACGACTGCACCAGTCAAGGTAGAACGGAGCATCGTGGACGCCGGTCCTCGCCGACGCGGCGAGAGCCCTCCCACGCCTGTCACTCCCGGCCCCCCACGTCATGATCATCCTTGGTTTCGGCAAGGCATTGCGGCGGTCGCCCCGGCTCGTCGCGTGTCTGGCTCTGCTGCAGCCGGTGATGGCTCTCGGGACCGCCGTCGCGGATGACGTGCGTGACCCGGCGACTCGTGGCTGCGAGGTGCAACGCGAGGGGAATGCGCTGCGGATCACGATCACGGACGACGGGGTACGCGACGGCAAGGTGGAACTGCCGCGATTCCACGCCGCCCTGCGATCGATCCGCTGGGCCACGGGCGGCGGTGACGCGCCGAGCCTGCAGCCTGAGCCGCGGCACTGGGTCGTGCGGTGGAAGGGACCGCCACCGGCGCTCGAGGTCGTGCTCGAATTCGACGAGCCCCCGCTCCTCGATCGCGAGGTCGCACCGGTGCTCCCGGCCACGGATGGATCGTTCCTGCTGCACGCCAGCGTCGCCGCCGACGCGGGCGAAACACTCCGCTTCGAGCCGCAGCCCCACAAGAACACCGTCGGGTTCTGGACGATCGCCACCGACTCCGCCTCGTGGGACCTCGATGGTGCGAAGGCCGGTGCCTACTCGGTGGCGATCCTCCAAGGCTGCGGGGCCGGCCAGGGTGGCAGCACGGCCACGCTGATGCTCGGGCGCGATGGCGAGACCGTCGCACGGGTGCCGTTCACGATCACCGAGACGGGCCATTTCCAAAACTTCCGCTGGTTCGACATCGGCACGGTGACCCTCTCCGAGGCCGGACGCCATCGGGTGACGGTCGCACCCGAGCGCATCGCGACGGCGGCGGTCGGCGACATCCGCGCGATCTCGCTCGTGCCGCTGGCCGTCGCGCCGCCGGCCAGTCCGTGATCGCCGTGGGCCGCGAGAGGCTGCGATCACCCGCGCCTCGATCATCGACGTCCGCGCGGCCGTCTCGTCGACTTCAGCGTGCCAAGGGCAGCGCCGCGGCATGGATCGCCTGGTCGAGTCGTTCCGCATCACGGTGGCGGATCTCGTCGATCGCGCGCCGTGCCGCCGGCAACGGACAGGCCGTGAGGTAGCCCGCGACCGCCCGCCGCACGACCGGATCGTCTCGGCCGAACGTGTCCCACAGGGCCGCCACGTCGTCGATCGCGTCCCAGTGGCGGTATCGCGCGAGGTCGATCGCGGCGTCCGCAGCCGTGACCGGGGCGGCGAGCAGCCGCGCGGTGGCCGTCTCGACCGCCTCGCGCGGGATGGTGTCGGCGAGATGCTCCCAGGCGAATCGCAGCGCCGCCACAGCGTGCTTCTGGTCCACCGCCCGTTCCGACTCGGCGAGCAGTCCCTGCCGCTCGAGCGTCGCAAGGCCGCGGGTGCCGTCGGCGACCAGGAGCCCGGCGAGCAGGCCGTCGAAGCCCGCGCGAAAGTCGTCCGCGGGAGCGGCGACCGCGTCGCGGATGGCGGCGAGCGCCCGAGCGCGCGTCGCGGGATCGTCGGTCGTGGCGGCGACGATGCCGAGTGCGAGGCCGTAGAAGCCGCGTCGCCGCTGATCGACACCGGGGTCGGCGATCCAGCGGGCCAGGGTACGGTCATCGAAGGTATCCGCCGCGGCACGCACGCTCGCGTAGGGCGCAAGGCCGACCTCCGTGAACGCGTCGGCCGCGATCGCGGGATTCGCGTGCTCGAGCCGCGAGGCGAACCACCGCAGCCGGTCGGATTCGGGAGCCGTCGTCGGCGGCGCGGATACGGCATGGGCGATGAGCGACTCGTCGGCCGCGATCGCCGACCATGCCATGGTCGGCGCGGCGTCGGGCGCGTCGCCCTCCGCATCGGCGTCGGCGAAGATGAGCGCCGTGCCGTCGATCGGTCCCGGCACGCGGGCGACGACGGTATCCGCCGGAGATTCCGCATCCCCGCGCAGCACGTGAAGCACCGTCATCGCCTGGATCGGCAGTCCGGTCCGGTCTCGGCCGGCGGGTGCGGCCGACTCTCCGATGGCGAGCACCGCGGCTCGATCGCGCCGTTGGGAGAGCGACTCTCCGACGGCTCCGCAGAACGGACAGGCGCTGCACGGAATCGCCAGCGCGGTGGCCAGGCATGCCGTCGCGACGCGCATGCGCGCTCCAGCGAACGACCACAGGCGGCCCGCGCGGCCTCTCCTGCCCGTGCTGCGAAGCCCGACGCTCACGGCGTCCGCCTCGTGCCTTCCTCGGTCCCGGCCGTCGCTCCGTCATCCTCCTGGTCGAGCGCGCGCAGGATCGCCATGGCCTCGTCGAGCGTCGGCGCGGCGTAGCCGCGGATTCTTCCGTTGCGGTCGGCCTCCGCGAGCAGGAGCACGTCCTCGAAGTCCGGATGCGCCTCGAGCCGCTGCCTCGCCCGGTGACCGAGCGTGCGGTCGCGGTAGGCCGTCGCGGCGCCGAGGGATTCGAGGAACCAGCGGGTGCGTGACGTGACGAGATCCGCGAGGGCGTCGAGTCCCGCTGCGACGACGTCGTCGCGGTCGATGGCCCGCCCGACCTCGTGGGCGAGCGCCGCGGTGAGCAGTTCCTCGTCGAACGGGCGCTCGGTGTGGACGAGGTCGAACACCTGCAGCGCGTGCTCGAGCGCGTCTCCCTCCGGATGGGTCGCCGGATTCTGCCGCACCGTCGCCAGCAGGCCCACGAG
>JBJTBO010000227.1:0-4072 GCA_046091445.1 Planctomycetaceae bacterium
CTCATGCCGGTCGTGATGCAGGCACCGGCGATCGTGGCCGTCGTGGCGGCTTTTCGGAACCGAGCAGCCGACCGGCAGGCGTTTCTCGTGTTTGCCGGGATGACTGCGTGGGTGTGGCTCCAGGCGGCGGCCTTTGCCTACGCCCGCTATCGGTCTGGCCTGGGCTCTCGATACCTCGACATCCTGAGCGCCGGCACGGTGCTCAATTTCGCGGCTGTGGTGTACCTCTGGACGCAGTGGCGAGGTCGCGGGCGCACGGCGATCACGTGGCTGGGGGCTGCCTGGCTCGGAGCGGTGGCGTTTGGCGTCGTGCAGGCGGTGCCAGGTCTTTACCGCGACATCCAGACGAAGATCGCGGAGTCGAAGGAGCAGGAACGGCGCGTGCGCGCGTATCTCAGGGATGGCGACCCGAAGGTGCTCTTCGACGCCGGCCCCATGGAGATCCCCTACCCGGACGCTGCGCGCCTGCAGGCGTTTCTCGACGATCCCACGATCCGGTCGTTTTTTCCAACTGGCTTCGTGCCTGCGCCCGCCGTGAACGAATAAGGGAGACGGGCAGCATCGACGCCTGCCGGGCGGTTTGGAAGGCGGGGGGCGTCGATCGGCCGATCGGCCCGGCACCCCATACAGGATCACCTCCTGCGTCTGCGGCAACCGACTCTCAACGGCCGGGCCCGCTTTGCTTGACTTCGGGCCGTCACCTGTTATTCTGTACACGTTTTGTCGATGCCCCGGGCTCGGTGGACACGCCGATCGGCGGGCGTCGCCGCCTCATCAGGACCTCCTGCTACCGCGAGTCTGCTGTGCCGATGTGGTGCTTCAGGGATTTCAGTCACAGGGTAGCCGTGGCCTGAGGTCGAGCGGCCGGCGAAGACACGTCAAGATCAAGCGTTTGTTGAAGGTCTAGCCATGCAGAAGCCCGCTCGAGTTGCGATCTGCGTCCGAAACGCAGGTGTCCGGGCATCGCTCGAGCTGCGAAAGGTATATCGCCTTGTCGCTGATGCCACAGCCGCCTCCCAGGGCCTCGTCCGCGTCGTGGATGAGTCGGGCGAGGACTACCTTTACCCGGACACAATCCGTTTGTCGTCGAATGGGGTTCGAACCCCCTGTCATTTGCATGGTCGTCGCGGGCCTCACGGCCGCGACGAGCCACTCCGTGCTGGCCCGCCGGCTTGAGCAGGGCGAAACGGAGCTGATCGAAGATTTTCGCGGCACGCTATGATCTCTGTATGACATCCTCGCCGTCGCCTTCAGATCAAGCCGCGACCGCCGTCCCGCATGAGTGGGTCGGAAAGCGCGGCGACCGAGAATCAGAGCCCTACGTCGGAATGACCCCGGCCGATCGAATCGAACTGGTCTGGCCGCTCACTCTTTCCGCCTGGGCCTTCAGTGGAAGTCCTTGCGATGAATCGCGACTTCGCCGAGATGTTGAAACTCTTGGCCGCCGAGAACGTTGAGTATCTCGTCGTCGGCGGGTACGCGGTGGCCGGGCATGGGGTTCCGCGAGCCACCGGCGATATCAACCTGTGGGTCCGCCCCACGGAGGAAAACGCCGCCCGCTTGTGGCGAGCTCTGGACCGATTCGGCGCTCCACGAAGCCGCCTGTCGCCCGCCTCCTTCACGCAACCCGACATCGTGTACCAAATCGGCCTGCCGCCGAATCGCATCGATTTCCTGACCACGATCGACGGAGTGGATTTCGACGTCGCGTGGCCCGACCATGTGCGATGCGCCGTGGGTGAAGTCGAGTTCTCAATCCTGGCGCTCGCGCACTTGCTCGAGAACAAGCGGGCCACCGGCCGCCCTCAGGATTTGGCGGACATCGCCCGCTTACTGGATGTCGATCGCTGACACAACAGAGTGACTTCCGCCGCAAACATCCGTCGGCCCTTTGGGCGCCAGAGCCTTGACCGGGAAGGTCGGATAGGAAGCGTGCGATCACGTGTGCGAAGTGCGTTGCCGTAGTTGGTGACCGCGCCGCGTCGCAGCACGCGATCGCCCTGGCTTGATTCGTCCAAGCCCGAGACCGGCGCTCGATGGCCACCGTACACGTCGCAGGGCAGCGACAACGAGGCGGGCCAGAGGCATCGGTGACGACGGACCTGCTCGTGTTGACGCCGCCCGCACACCTGTTAGTCTGTTCAGTACCATTGTCGCTCGTGGTCCGGGCACGGCCCGGCTGCCGGGCCTTACCAACGCCATGATCGACTCCGTGCTGGCCCGCCGCCTCGAGCACGGCGAGACGGCGCTGATCAAGGCGTTTCGCGGCACGCTACGATCGGTGCATGACCTCATCCGCCGTGGTTCGTGACCGCGTCGCTCGATAGGCCGTCGTCGCAGCACGAGATCGTCCTGGCTTGACCCATCCCCCCGAGGCCCGCGCCCGATGGCCACCGTGCACGTTGCAGACCAGTGCTTGATTCCGGGCGATGTCGCCACGCTCGCCGCCTTTCGTCGCTGGGCAGTGTCGGACGAGTTTCCGCAGACCGGACGGATCGACTGGGTCGCGTCTCACATCGAGGTCGACATGTCACCGAAAGACATCTTCACCCACGGCACGCTCAAGACGGAGATCGTCCGCACGCTCGGAACCCTGGCCAAGGGCCGCGGCATCCACCTCTTCCCCGGCGAGACGCGCGTGTCTTCGGTCGCCGGCGACCTGTCGGTGGAGCCGGATGTCGTGGCCGTATCGTATGCCGCGATCGACGCCGGCCGGGTGCGACTCGTCGCGGCATCCGGGGGCCGGCCGGACCGATTCACGGAGCTCGAGGGTGCCCCCGACCTCGTGGTCGAGATCGTCAGCGACGCCTCGGTGACCAAAGACACGCAGCGGCTGCCGGCCGCCTACCACGCCGCAGGCATCCCCGAGTTTTGGCTGTTCGACGCGCGCGGTGCGGACGTGCGCTTCACGATCCATCGCCACGAGCCGTCGGGCTACGTGGCATCCGTCGCCGCCGACGGTCACGCCTTCTCGACGCTTTTCAACCGCGGGTTCACCCTCGTCCGCAGCCGCAACGCCAGCGGCCGCTTCGTCTACGACCTCGCCGCGGTCGGCTAGCCGAACAATGGTTGGCAGCCGCCGTCACGTCCCGCGGATCTCGGTCCCGATTTCCGCGAGCGTCAGACGACGGCCCTTGAGCGATTGAATCCGACGACAACGGTCGATCGCGTCGGCCGCGAACAGGAGGTAGCCGGACGTCGTGGTCTGGGCCACGTCGAGCAACCCGAGTGACGTCCAATGCCGTATCGTGGGCACCGTTTCACCAACGGATTTCGCCAACTGCCCGATCTTCAGCAGCCGACCGATAGAGCTGCTCGCCGTTGCCCGCCCCGCCGTGCGGTGTGACGCGGCTGCATCGAGGTAGATGTCGAGTGACCGCTCGACCGCCCTCGCGATGAGCGACTCATACGCGGTTTCGGGCCACCCAACTGGGCCGCCTCGAGGCACCCGAGATACCTCACCCGGTCGCGGGGCCGGATGATCGCCGGTGGGTAGCCGCGCTGCAACAACAGGAGATTCATGAGCAGCCGCGCGGTCCGGCCGTTGCCATCGATAAATGGATGGATCGTCACGAGCCGATAGTGGGCTTCGGCGGCGAAGGCCACGGGGTGCAGGCGCGATCGTGCCCGCAACCAGTCACCCAACTCGGCCATCAACTCGGGCACCTTGCGTGGGTTCGGCAGCACCACGGTCGTGCCAGCAATCCGCACGGCGACATCGCGACACCGGCCGGCATTCGCGTTGTCGATCCCCTGGAGCACCAGTTCGTGGAGCTGGAGAATCTCGTGCTCGGACACCGCACGCCGGCGCCCACGCTTCACGAGCGCCTGCACACGATCGAGCGCGCACGCATGGTTCGTCGCCTCCAGGTGCTCCTGAAGGCTCTTGCCGCCGACGGTCAGGCCCTTCTCGAGCACCACCGCCGTCTCGCGTCGCGAAAGCGTGTTGCCCTCCAGCGCATTGCTCGTGTACGTCAACTCGACGCGAAACCACGCATCCAGCGATTGCACCACGTCGGGCGGCAGGGGCCGCGCTGCGTCGAGGGCACGCTTCTTCTCGTCGAGCCTCGCG
>JBJTBO010000228.1:0-6504 GCA_046091445.1 Planctomycetaceae bacterium
ATTCCGACCGATCGCCACGAACGTGCCCGGCATCCAGATGTGCGAACTGCTGCCGCGGCTCGCCCGGATCACCGACAAGCTCGCCATCGTGCGCTCGATCGTCGGAGCGACCGGCGACCACTACTCGTTCCAGTGCATGACCGGCCGCAGCCACCAGCGGCAGCCATCGGGTGGCTGGCCGGAGCTTGGCTCGGTGTTCGCAAAACTCGAGGGAGCGACGACGCCCGCGACGCCGGCCTACGTCGGTCTTTCGCCCCGGATGCAGCACACGCCCTACAACTCCGGCAAGCCGGGCTTCCTCGGGCCCGCCTACGCCCCGTTCCAGCCCAACGGTGACGCCAAGGGCGACCTCGTCCTCTCGGGCCTCACGCTCGAGCGGCTCGGTGACCGCGGCCGGCTCCAGGCGGCCCTCGACACGTTCAACCGCAAGGTCGATACCACCGGCCTCATGGACGGCATGGACACGTTCCAGCAGCAGGCCTTCGGCGTACTCACCTCGAGTGCGCTCGCCGATGCGCTCGATGTCTCGAAGGAGCCGCAGGCGGTCCGTGACCGCTACGGCTACGGCACCGAAAAGCATCAGGGCGACGGCGCTCCGCGCCTCATGCAGCAGTTCCTCGCGGCACGGCGGCTCGTCGAGGCGGGCGTGCGGTGCGTCACGCTGAGCTTCAGTTTCTGGGACTACCACGGCGGGAACTTTGCCAACTGCCGCGCGAACCTCCCGGATCTCGACCAGGGCGTCTCAGCCCTCGTCGAGGACCTCCACGAACGCGGCATGGCCGACGACGTCACGGTCGTCGTCTGGGGCGAGTTCGGTCGCACGCCGCAGATCAACAAGGATGCGGGCCGCGACCACTGGCCGAACGTCTCGTGTGCCCTCCTCGCCGGCGGCGGGCTCAAGACCGGCCAGGTGATCGGGGCCACCGACCGCACGGCAGCAACCGTGGTCGAGAGGCCAGTCCGCTTCGAGGAAATCCACGCTACGCTCTACAACCGCCTCGGCATCGACCACCTCTCGACCATCCGTGATCTCACCGGCCGGCCGCAATACCTGACAGACCACCACGCGCCGCTGCCCGAGCTTGTGTAGCGTTTGGGCCAGGCGACGAGACCAATCCCACTCGTGCGCTGGTGCGATCGATGAACGACTCACGAGACGGCCGGGGCGCCATTGCAGGGAGACTGTCGACGGGACTCGTCTGTCTCGCGACTGGCCTCGCCGGTTGCGGCTCGCAACCCGTGCGCGACGATGGCCTCGGGCCCGCGACACCGGCCCTCAGCGTTGAGTCCCGTGCGACGATTGAGCGCTTCTGCGGCGACTGCCATCGCCTCCCGCTCGCGTCGAGTTTTCCGCGGGACCGTTGGCCGGCGGAAGTGCGGCAGGGCTACGACTTCTATCTGACGGCGGCTCGCAGCGACCTCAGGCGCCCCGTCGAACGCGATGCGATCCGCTTTTTCCAGGATCAGGCGCCCGAGCGGCTCTCGATCCCGCGGGCAGCGGACCGCAGCGAACGCCCCACCACCATCCGCTTCGTTCCCGCACCGCTCTCCCCGGTCTTCACGGCCGATGATCCGGCCATCGCGGCCATGTGCTGGCGGCCGAAAGAACGCGACATGCTCGTGAGCGACATGCGGCGCGGGAGGGTGGAACGGTGGACGCTGACGCCGGGCGCGGAGGCGGTTGAGACGGTCGCGGAACTGCGCCACCCGTGCCGCATCGTGCCGCTGAACGCAACCGGCGAGGGTGGCACCTACCTCGTCAGTGACCTGGGCTCGTTTCTGCCGGCCGATCACGCCGACGGGTCGCTCTGGTGGCTCGAGGAGTCGGCAACCGGCTTCACCTCGAGGCTTCTTTGTGACGGACTCGCACGGATCGTCGAAGCCCACCCGATCGAGGGCGACGCCACCACACAGGTTGTCGTGGCCGAATTCGGCTGGCGCTCGACAGGGGCACTGCGGATCGTCAGCACGATCCCGGACATCTCGGCGGATCGCGTGCTCGACCCGAGGCACGGCGCGGTGAGCGCCCGCGTCGCGGACATGGACGGTGACGGCCGCACCGATATCGTCGCGGCCTTCGGGCAGGAACACGAGACGGTCGACGTGTACTGGAATCGCGGCGAGGGCGAGTACGAGCATGCCGTGGTGCATGCCTTCCCCGACCCCTCATGGGGCACGAGCGGGTGCGAACTTGCCGACATCGATGGCGATGGCCGGATCGACATCCTGCACGCCAACGGCGACACGCTCGACAGCGGACTCGCGAAGCCCTACCACGGCGTCCGCTGGCTACGGAATCTCGGAGATCGTTCGTTCGAGGTCCGTGAGATCGGTCTCATGCCGGGGGTGTGCCAAGCCTCCGCGGCGGACCTGGACGGCGACGGCGACCTCGATGTCGTAGCCTGCTCGCTCCACCAGGCAGCCCCACTCGAGCCAGCCGGGACGTACGACTCCCTGGCCTGGTTCGAGCAGCAATCCGACGGCACTTTCGCGCCGCACTCAATCGAGCGGGACTCCTGCAACCACACATGTTTTGCACTTGCGGACATCGATGGGGACGCCCGAATCGACCTGGTCGCCGGCACCTGGCAGGGCCAAGAAACCCGGACGGCCGCCCCCGCCGCAGTCATCTACCGAAACCTGCCGGTTCTGTTGACAGCCGCCCACAACGAGGACTACCCTACCAGAGGGGCGAATTAATGCGGAACCTCTATGGCTCGTTGGTGTATGGGCGGGGCAGACCGGGCCCCGGCGTGCATCCGGCCGACGGGATCATCCTTTTCTCATCTCTTGAAGGGGCATGCCATGATCTTCCAACCGGGCCGTCGTGACAGGCCACGCGCTTTCACGCTCGTGGAACTGCTCGTCGTGATCGCGATTATCGCGGTGCTCATCGGCCTCTTGCTGCCGGCCGTCCAGTCGGCCCGCGAGGCGGCCCGCCGCTCGAACTGCACGAACAATCTCAAGCAGTACGGGCTTTCACTGCAGACCCATCACAACGCGCGAGGGGCACTCCCTCGCGCAGCACCGCCGAACCAGTGGGGCGCGCATGGCCTCGGCTGGCAGGCGCACATCCTGCCCTACGCCGAGTACTCGCAGGTCTACGACAGCCTCGACTGGTCGAGCCAAAACACCGTCTGGTTGCGTGACGCTGACATCGGCGGCGGCAAGCTCTTTCGGTCCGTGTCCCTCCCGATGATCCGCTGCCCATCCGATGTCAGTGCGCTGCACAACGGCAACTCGACGAACGGATGGGCGCTCGGCAGCTATGTCGGCAGCATGGGCTCCCAGAGCACTCCATCGAACGATGGCGCCTGCGCACCATGGGAGCAGTTTCGTGAGCAGCCGGCGGGTAACGCAGGCCACGGCAACTCCGGTGACATGACCGGCATGTCGGGCGTCTTTTCCCGACTTGCGAATGCCGACAAAGGCTGCACGTTCCAGATGATCTCTGACGGCCTCTCGAAGACGATCCTGGTCGGCGAGGCGCTCGCGGACTGCCACGATCACCTCGAGGGCAACTGGTCCTTCAACGGATTCAACAACGCCCATGCGTCGACGGTCGTGCCGATCAATACGATGACGACCTGCTACGCGTCTCAGGCCGCCGCCGCGGCCGCCGGTGCGCCGAGCCCCCAGTGCTTCACCAAGAGCAACTGGAACTTCAGCTGGGGCTTCCGGTCGCGTCACAGTGGCGGCGCCAACTTCCTCTTCGCCGACGGGAACGTGCGGATGCTCTCGCAGAGCATCAATCACGTCACCTATCAGCGGCTCGGTGGACGTCGTGACGGGCAGGTGGTCAGTGAAGAGTAAACGTTGGTGATGTGGATACAGGCACTGGCAACCGTTCCGGCCCCCCTGGCAGGGTCGTCGTCCCACCGGTTTCGCGGGCTGCACGGCTGCGGCCGGGACGACGATCGCTGAGGCGCCCCGCCGCAGTGCTTGCCATCGGCGTGGCGGTGGTCGCCTTGGCATGGAGGCCGCTGGCGGCGAATCTCCTGGAGCTGCGTGCAAATGCGGCGCTCGCACGCCGGGACTTCGACACGGCGTCGGCGCTGCTGCAAGATCTTGTCAGCCGCGCGCCCTCCGGCCGCGTGACGTTCCAACTGGCGCGAGCCCTGCGACGCAAGGGCGATCTCTTCGGAGCCGACGCGGCCCTGAGACGAGCCGCTCAGGCTGGTTGGGACTCGACGCAGATTTCGACCCAGCGACTGCTCGCGGAGGCGCAATGCGGCGACGTCGTCGATGTCGAGAGGCCGATCGAACGCCTCATCGGCTCCGGGCCACCCGATCAGACCGCGGAGGAGTGCTACGAGGCGCTCGCCCAGGGCTACCTCAACGCTCTGTGGCCGGAGAAGGCGGCGAAATGTCTCGAGTTCTGGGCGGCGTGGCAGCCCGCCAATCCACTCGTCCATTACTGGAAGGGCCGGATGCACGAGGAGGCCGAGGAGTGGCCGACGGCGCTCGAGCATTACCGCGCGGCACTCGAACTCGCGCCGTGGCGATACGACACGCTCCAGGCAGTGGCCCGCATGGAGCAGGAAACAGCACGCCTCGAGGACGCCTCCGAGCACTACGCCCGCTGCCATGCCCAACGGCCGGACGAGCCGGCGAGTGCCCTCGGTCTCGCCGACTGCATGCTCAAACGAGGCGCACCTGATCAGGCCAAGCCGATGCTGCTCGAAGCCCTGACGCTCGACCTCTCCGACGAGGTGCAGGCGGCAGTCATCACGAATCTCGCCGAGATCGCCCTCGAAGCGGGCGATCTCGATGACGCGCGTGCCCTTGCCGCCCAGGCTGTCGCCCTCGACCAGCGCAGTCCGCGCTGCCGGCTCGTGCATGCCGCGATCCTCGCCCGGCTCGGCGAGTCGGAGGGCGCTGAGTCTGAACGCAAAAGGGGTCAGCACCTCGGCCACCGCCAGGTCGCCCTGGCGGAGGCCGCCAGACGTGCCCGCGTGAATCCCCACGACCCGGATGTCCGTGCCGAAGTGGGCGGAATGATGCTCGAGCTCGGGCTCGAGCAGGAGGCCGCCCGCTGGTACGAGATCGCCCTCCAGATCGACCCGCAACACCGCCCGAGCCATGAAGCCCTCGCCGCATACTGGTCCCGGGTTGGGGACCAGGCACGCGCCGCAAGGCACCGCCGGGCTTCTACCCCGGCGCCTGCGGCCGAGTAGCCCGCAAGCGGGATTCCACGGACTGCTGACGACGAGAGCCGGAGATGGGAGGCGCAGGGAGGGCGGCGAACGCTTCCCGAGCGATCGGCCGCTGCGGCCAACGCGAGGAGACTTTTGCCGCCCCCGAAGCCGGTGCTCCACGCTCGGCCCATCGCTACGAGAAACGGCGTGGCGACAGGAAGTCGATCGGGAGGCGCGTGTTCCCGTCGAGGGTGAGTTCCGCGATCGCCTCGCCGAGGACGCTCGCGAACTTGAAGCCGTGGCCGGAGAACCCCGCGGCGATCACGACGCGCTCATGCTCGGGATGACGGCCCACCACGAAATGCCGGTCCGGCGACATCGTGTAGAGGCAGACGGCATGGTCGGTGAGCGTCGTCCCGAGGTCGGGCAGGTGCGCGGCGTTGATCGCCTCGATACGCTGCCGCTCGCGGTCATCAATCTCGCGATTCACATAGAGCGGGTCGGCCACGACGTCGCCCCCGGAGTGCTCGGCGATCTTGACCCCGCGGTCATCGAGGCTCGGAAAGCCATAGAAGAAGCCCGTCGGCGCGTCGAACGCGAAGCACGGCATCGTCCCAGCGGCGAACGACGCGGCCTCAGCACCGTCGGGCCGGTACCAAAACAGCGACTTGCGGAGAACGACGAGCGGCACCTGCGGCAGACGGATGATGTCGGCGGCCCACGGTCCGGGCGCGAGCACGAGCCGGTCGGCAAGCACATCGCCCTTTTCGGTCCTCACCACGACCCCGCCGCCCTCGGATCGCCAGTCCAGCACCCGGGTGCCGATCTCGAGTGTCGCCCCGGCCTGCTCGGCGGCCTCGGCCTGGGCGGCGACACACGCCTCCACGGCGAGATGCCCGGCTTGTCGCTCGTGGACGACAGCCCATTCCTCGGGCAGCGTGAACTGCGGCCATCGGCGGCATGCGTCGCCCGCCGAAAGTCGCTCGAGCGAAAGCCCGTGAGTCTCGGCGGAGCGCACCGCCCCGGCGATCACCTCGCCATCGGGCGGACCCGCCAAGACGAGTCCCGACGCACTCAGCAGCCGCCGGCCGGTACGTCGCTCGAGATCGCGCCAGAGATCCCATGCCCGCACGAGCAGCGGCACGTAGTCGGGGTGTTCGAAGTAGGCGAGTCGGATGAGTCGCGTCTGGCCGTGCGAGCTGCCCCGGGCGTGCGCGATCGGAAACGGGTCGAGGGCGAGGACCTTCGCACCGCGGGCGGCGAGGTGAAAGGCGGCACTGCCGCCGATGCCTCCCATGCCCGCGACGACGACAGCGCACCGCCTCATGGCGACGGATGATATCGCTTCACGAGTCCCAGCCCTACT
>JBJTBO010000229.1:0-8542 GCA_046091445.1 Planctomycetaceae bacterium
TGGCAGATGATGGGTCGGCAGCGCCGGCTGCCGCCAGCACGGAGGCCTTAGGTGTCTGGAGCCGATTCGCCCCCGAGGGGCTTCGGGCACCGATTTGACTAGCTGGAGCACGGCTAGGGAGAGGGTGGTAAGCACATGCAGAAGACCGTGTACACGACGGGTGAGGCAGCCAAGATCTGCAAGGTCAGCCAGCAGACGATCATCCGCTGCTTCGACTCGGGTCAGTTGAAGGGGTTCCGCGTGCCGGGCAGTCGGTTCCGCCGGATTCCCCGCGATCAGTTGTTTCTGTTCATGCGTGACAACGGGATCCCCACCGACGCCCTGGAGAGCGGTCGGAGGAAGAGTCTCGTGGTCGACGACGATCAGGATCTCGTCGAGTTGATCACCGACGTGCTCGAGCGGGATGGCCGCTTCGAAACGCGCAGCGTGAACAACGGCTTCGATGCCGGCATGATGGTGAAGGACTACCGTCCGGATCTCATCGTTCTCGACGTGATGCTGCCCGACATCAACGGCAAGGAGGTGTGCCAGCGGGTCCGCAGCGATTCGACCATGGACGACGTGCGGATCATCTGCATCTCCGGCATGTGTGAGCCCGATCGCATCGAGGATCTCAAGGCTTCGGGTGCCAACGAGTTTCTGCAGAAGCCCTTCGAGGCCGAGGTGCTCGTGGATCGCATCTGCAGCCTGCTCGACATCGAATCGGGTGTCGCCGGCTCCTGATCGGGTCGGCAGGGACGCGGCCGACGGGGTCGCAATCGAATCCATCGTGATGATCCGGCCGCCCGCTCTCCCCCGCCGGGGAGTGCGGGCGGTCGCCTTTCGGGAGTCCGGGCGTGGCGGCGGAACGAGCGATCGAGTCCGGTGCGGACGGGCCCGCGAGCACGACGGACCCGGCGTTCGACGCGGCCGTCGCCACGGCCCGTCTCGAGGCGCTCCGCGAATTCGCCTACGGCGCCGGACACGAGATCAACAATCCGCTGGCGAACATCGCGGCCCGGGCCCAGGCCCTGCTCGTGGACGAGTCCGACCCGGAGCGCCGCCGGCGGTTGGCGACGATCGTGGATCAGGCGTTTCGGGCCCGTGACATGATCGGGGGCCTGATGATCTTCGCGCGGCCCCCGCGGCCGGCGGCCGAGACCGTGCCCGTCGACACGCTCGTGCGTCGCGCCATCGAGGCGGTGCGTGCGGTCGCGGTCGCCCGCGACGTGCGCCTGGAATACAGCCCGGCGCCGCGCCCGCTGGAGGTGCACTTCGATCCGGCGCATGGTGCCGAGGTGTTGCGGTTGCTCGCGCTCAATGCCGTCGAGGCCGTCCGGACGGGCGGGCGCGTGTCGCTGTCGGTGGCCGAGGACGAGCGGGATGGTCGCCGCGCCGTCGTCGTCTCGGTGTCCGACGACGGGCAGGGCATGGATGCCGTCATGCTGCGTCGGGCGTTCGACCCGTTCTCGAGCGGTCGTGAGGCGGGCCGCGGAGTCGGGATGGGGCTCCCCAAGGCGTGGCGTTTGCTCGACGTCGGCGGGGGCAGCGTCGTCGTGGACACGAAGCCGGACCGCGGGACGCGCGTCGAGGTCGTGCTGCCGATGCGCGTCGCCTGATCGAGGGTGGCAGGCGCTCAATCTTGCCCACCTTGCGCCGTCGCCCATGCCTGCGTGCAGTGCCGCTTGCGCAGTCGTCCTCACCGCCGTCATCCGGTCTTGTCGGCCCTCGGGCGGTTCTCTATCCTCCGCTGGTTCTCCGCTCGTCCGGCGAAGGATCGCCGGTTCAGAGAGTTTGCAGGGATGTGCGCATGAACTCGACGATCGTGAGGTCGGAGCGCGTGGCGGCCGGTGCCGCACGCGCTGGCTTGGAGACGGCCCCCGAGTGCGGGGCCCAGGCCGGGCTGGTGTCCGGTCAGGAGGCGGAGTCCACGAGCGGGTGGCTCTGGCACCGGTCGATCCGGGGCCTCTTCCCGTTCGCCCGGCTCCAGGTGGCACGGGCTCTCCGAAACCGGGGCGTGCTGGCTGCATCCGCGCCGGTGCTGCCGCGGCGGACGCAGCGGGCCGCCGATCGCTCCCGGTCGGCTGAGTTGCCCGCCGTGCCCCGGTTCGGCGACGGAGTGACACCTTCTTCCCACGCGAGCGTCGGGGGTGGTCCGGCTGGAGCCGCGATAGCGCCCCGCCGCGACGGCGCCGATCGGGTGGCGACCGGCTCGAGGGCCCTCACGCCGGATCGGATGGCCACCGCCGCCACCCTGACGGCCGACTGGCTCGCCCGGCGGCAGGCCGCGGACGGACACTGGCGCGCGCCGCTCGAGGGGGACACGATCCTCGAGAGCGAGTATCTCCTGATTCTGGCATGGGCAGGCCGGCTCGACGGTCCGGAGCTCGAGGGCTGCGGAAAGCGTATCCTGGCGGAGCCGCGACCGGACGGGGGCTGGTCGATCTACCCGGGTGGGCCGGTCGACGCGAGCGCGAGCGTGAAGGCCTATCTCGCACTCAAGATCCTCGGACACGAGCCGGAATCGCCGGCGCTCGTCCGTGCGCGGCGCGCGATCACCGCCGCCGGTGGTCCGCTCGCGGTCAACAGCTTCACGAGGTTCTACCTCGCGCTGCTCGGTCAGCTGCCCTACGCGGCGTGTCCGGCGGTGCCGCCCGAGGCGATCCTGCTTCCGGACTGGTTTCCGATCAATCTCCGCCGCGTGTCGTCGTGGTCGCGCACGATGATCGTGCCGCTCTCGCTGATGTGGGCCTTCAAGCCCGTGCGCCACCTGCCCGCCGATCGGGGCATCGCGGAACTCTTCGCCGACGCCCGCGACGTGCCCCCCGGCCCGGTGGACACGGGATTCTGGTCGGTGTTCTTTCGCGGGGTCGATCGCGTGATGAAGGCCTGCGAGTCCGTCGGGCTCATGCCGCTGCGAGCCCGCGCCGTGCAGGCCTGTCGCCGCTGGATGCTCGAGCGATTCGACGGGAGTGACGGGCTCGGGGCGATCTTTCCGCCGATCGTCTGGAGCTACGTCGCCCTGCGTGCGATGGGCTGTGCCGAGGCCTCGCCCGAGGTGCGGGAGTGCCGCTCCCAGCTGGCGCGGCTCGTCGAGGTCGAGCCGGACGGCACGACTCGCCTCGAGCCCTGCCGGTCGCCCGTGTGGGACACGGCGATCGTGCTCATCGCCCTCGTGGAGGCGGCTCGCGACGGAGTTCCCGTCGACGAGGCCGCGCTGGAGCGGGCGGTCGATTGGGTCCTGGCCAACGAGATCCGGACCGCGGGCGACTGGTCGTGTCGCACGGCGGCCGAGCCTTCCGGCTGGTGCTTCGAGTACGCCAATCGCTTCTATCCGGACGTCGACGATACCGCCATGGTGCTCGTCGCGCTCGCGACGTGGCGCGACACGCTTTGGGAGTCCGACCGGTCCGACGGCCGACGTAGGGCGCTCGTGGGCGCGGCCATCGAGCGGGCCCGCCGCTGGCTGGAGGCGATGCAGAACGCCGACGGCGGGTGGGGCGCGTTCGATCGGGACAACAATTGCGAGCTGCTCTGCAAGGTGCCGTTCGCGGACCACAACGCGATGATCGATCCGAGTTCGCCCGATCTCGCGGGGCGGGTCCTCGAGGCGTTCGGGAAGACGGGGCTCTCCGTCGGGCATCCCGTCGTGGATCGGGCCGTCGCGTACCTGAGGCGGTCGCAGGAGACCGACGGCTCGTGGTATGGCCGGTGGGGCGTGAACTACATCTACGGAGCGTGGCAGGCGCTGCAGGGACTGCGGGCGGTGGGCGTGCCGACGACCGATCCGGCCGTGAAGCGGGCCGCGTCGTGGCTGCTTTCCGTCCAGCAGGCCGATGGCGGCTGGGGCGAGTCACCGGCGAGCTATGCCGACCGGTCCCAGGCCGGCCGTGGCGGCGTGACGGCGTCGCAGACGGCGTGGGCCGTGCTCGGCCTGCAGGCGGCCGGATGCGCCGGCGACGATGCAGTGGAGCGCGGCCTCGCCTGGCTCGTGCGACGGCAGTCGACGGACGGGAGCTGGGATCAGCCCGAGTTCACGGGCACCGGATTCCCGCGCGTCTTCTACCTCCGCTACCACTGGTATCCCATCTATTTCCCGCTGCTGGCGCTCGTACGGGCCGGCAGCGCGGCCGTCCGTCGCCAGGAGTCGAGGTCATGAGTGTTCCGGTCGGCCAGATGCTCGCGGTGCTCGGGCATGTGGCCAGGCAACGGCTTCGCGGGAACGATCGCTATCCGCTGGTGCTGATGCTCGAGCCGCTCTTTCGGTGCAATCTCGCCTGCGGCGGCTGCGGCAAGATCCAGCATCCCGCGCACGTGCTGCGGTCGCACCTCCGTGCCGAACAGTGCCTCGCCGCCGTGGACGAGTGCGGCGCGCCGATCGTGTCGATTCCCGGCGGCGAGCCCCTCTTGCATCCCGAGATCGAGCGGATCGTCGCGGGCCTCGTCGCGCGACGGAAGTATCTCTACCTCTGCACCAACGCGCTCAAGCTCGAGGAGATGCTCCCGCGGTTCACGCCGTCGCGCTACCTCGCCTTCTCGGTGCATCTCGACGGACCGCGCGAGGAGCACGATCACGCGGTGTGCCGCGAGGGCGTCTACGACGCGGCCGTGTCGGCGATCCGTGCCGCCCGACGGGCGGGCTTTCGCGTCACGACGAATTCCACCCTGTTCACCGATGCCGACCCGGATCGGTACCGGCGTTTCTTCGACGAGGTCATGGAGCTCGGCGTCGAGGGGATGATGGTGTCGCCCGGATACTCCTACGAGAAGGCGCCCGATCAGGATCATTTCCTGCCGCGGAGGCGCAGCGAGTCGCTCTTCCGCCGGATTCTCGCCGGTGCCCCGCGGCGCTGGACATTCAACCAGTCGCCGGTGTTCCTCGAGTTTCTCAAGGGCGCGTGGGATCTCGAGTGTCGTCCGTGGGGGACGCCCACGTACAACCTCTTCGGCTGGCAGCGGCCCTGCTACCTGCTCGACGAAGGGTACGCCACGTCGTTTCGGGCGCTCATGGAGGAGACCGACTGGGACGCCTACGGCCGAGCGAGTGGGAATCCCAAGTGCGCCAACTGCATGGTGCACTGCGGCTACGAGCCGGCCGCCGTGGAGGCCACCTTCGGCTCATGGCGGGGCCTCCTCGCGACGGCGCGACTGGTGCTCTTCGGCGCACCAACGACGCCCGATGAACAGGTGCCGGACCAGCTGCCGGCGCCGGGGCTGAGGCTGCAGCCGAACGGGCTGCCCGCACTTCCCGTCCTCGAGCGGGCCGGGTGACGATGGCGGTCGCGTGAACCAACGGACGCACCCTCGTCGGCCGATCCCCCGACCGCCCCGCGTCACACCTGGGAGCGGGCCAGCTCCGCGAAGCCCCGGCGGACCCGCGCCACGATCGAGCGCAGCCCGCCCGTCCGCATCATGCCGAGCACCTCCACGAGACCCATGCGCTCGAGGATGTCGTCCGGCAGCGTCGCCGCCTCGCCCACCGGGCGGCCGGCGACCGCCTCCGCCAGGCCCGCGACGAAGCCCTTCACCGTCGGTGCTTCCGGCGCCACGTCCGCCACGAGTCGCGCACCGCCCGCGGGGATCGTCTCCGGCCACAGGAAGACCGGCGTCTGACACTCGTGCACGCGGCGGTCCTCGACGGCCTTGCGTGCCTCGTACTCGGCGGGCAGGGCCGGCAGTCCGTTCGCGAAATCGACGAGGAGTTCGAGCTTCTCCCGGGCGTCGAGGTCCGCGAACTCCTCGACCATGCGGTCGAGCCGGACACGCACGCCGGCACTGTCACGGGATTCCTCCGGCATGGCCGCATCGGCCGTCCACGGACGGCCTCCCCCGCTCACCAGCCGCCTACGCATGCACCGGCGGCGATGCACAGGCGTCGGACGCCGCCCGCGTCGCCGCCGACGTGCCGTGCGGCTCGGGGCCGCGAACGATCGGCATCCGCACCGCGTTTCCCCACTCGAGCCACGACCCGTCGTAGTTCTTCACGTTGCCGAACCCGAGGAGGTACCGCAGCACGAACCATGTGAGGCTCGATCGCTCGCCGATCCGGCAGTAGGCGATGGTCGGCGAGCGCCGCTTCATCTTGAGCTCGCGGATGTAGAGCTTCTCGAGCTCCTTGGCCGACCTGAACGTGCCATCGTCGTTGCAGTTCATCGGCCACGGCACGTTGACCGCGCCGGGGACGTGACCGCCCCGGACGGCGCCCTCGTTGGGGTAGTCCGGCATGTGCATCCGCTCGCCGCGATACTCCTCCGGGCTGCGGACATCGAGGAGCTGGCGGCCCGCCTTCTGGTGCCGCAGCACCTCGTCCCGCAGCGCCCGGATCGAGCCGTCCTGCTCCGTCGCGGCATAGGTCGTGCGGGGGTGCGCCACCCGCTCCGTCGACCACGGCCGGCCGTCAAGGCCCCAGCGCTTGCGGCCGCCGTTCATGATCCGGCAGTCGGCGTGGCCGTAGAGCTTGAAGACCCAGAACGCGTAGCAGGCCCACCAGTTGCTCTTGTCGCCGTAGAACACCACGGTCGTGTCGTTCGCGATGCCCCGCTCCGCGCAGAGCCGCTCGAACGCGGCCCGGTCGATGTAGTCGCGTTGGAGCGGATCCTGGAGGTCGGTCTGCCAGTCGATCTCGACCGCGCCGGGGACATGTCCCTGCACATAGAGCGCCCGGTCCTCGTCCGACTCGACGATCCGCACCCGGGGATCGGTCAGGTGTTCCGCGACCCACTCCGTGGAGACCAGGATGTCAGGCTGGGCATACTCAGGCATGGAATCCTCCTCTCGCCGTGGCGCGAAAAACCGGCTGGGGCACCGTCGGCATCGCTATGATAGGGGCCTCGCGACGATCATGCCATGCCCGGGGCGTGTCCCTTTCCCCCCACCTTCCCTCCACTGGAGGTCGATCTCTTTCGATGGGAGCCGCGTTCATCTTTCAGATTTCGCACCTGACCAAGAAGTTCGGCCAGCGCGAGCTCCTCAAGGACATCAATCTCGCCTTCTATCCCGGGGCCAAGATCGGGCTGCTCGGCCGCAACGGGGCGGGCAAGAGCACGCTCATGAAGATCATGGCGGGGCTCGATCGTGAGTTCGAAGGTGAGGCGCGGCTGGCCGACGGCTATACCGCGGGGTATCTCCCGCAGGAGCCGAAACTGGATCCCGACAAGACCGTGTTCGAGAACGTCATGGAGGCGGTCGCCGGCACGAAGGCGATCCTGTCCCGCTTCGAGGAGATCAACGCCCGGCTCGGCGAGTTGCTCGACGAAACGGAGATGGAGAAGCTGCTCGCCGAGCAGGCGACCGTGCAGGACGAGATCGAGGCGAAAAACGCGTGGGATCTCGACCGGCAGGTGGAGATCGCGATGGACGCGATGAACCTGCCGCCGGGCGACTGGGCCGTCACCAACCTCTCCGGCGGGGAGCGGCGGCGCATCGCCCTCTGCCGGCTGCTGCTGGAGAAGCCCGATCTCCTGCTGCTCGACGAGCCGACGAATCACCTCGATGCGGAGAGTGTCGACTGGCTCGAGCGACACCTGGCCGAATACGAGGGCACCGTCGTGGCGGTGACCCACGACCGGTACTTCCTCGACAACGTCGCGAAGTGGATCCTCGTGGTCGATCATGGCCGCGGCATCCCCTTCGAGGGCAACTATTCGTCGTGGCTCGAGCAGAAGAGGGCGCGGCTCGAGCTCGAGGAGAAGCAGGCCTCCGCCCGCCAGAAGACGCTCACGAAGGAGCTCGAGTGGATCCGGATGTCGCCGAAGGCCCGCCAGGCGAAGAGCAAGGCCCGCGTGGCGGCCTACGAGAAGCTCGCGGCGGAGCAGGCGGCGGTGCGGGATCAGGACGTCGAGATCTTCATCCCGGCGAGCCGTCCTCTCGGCGACCAGGTGATCGAGGCGGAGAACCTCTCGAAGGGCTTCGGTGACAAGCTGCTCTTCGAGAACCTCTCGTTCCGGCTGCCGCCGGGCGGCATCGTGGGGATCATCGGTCCGAACGGCGCCGGCAAGACGACGCTCTTCCGGATGCTCGTGGGCCAGGAGCAGCCCGACGCCGGGACCATCCGCGTGGGTGCCACCGTGGACGTGGGATACGTCGACCAGAGTCGCGACGCGCTCGACCCGAACAAGTCGGTCTTCGAGGAGATCTCCGGCGGCCACGACACGATCGAGCTCGGCAAACGGTCCGTCAACGCCCGCAGCTATGTCGCCAAATTCATGTTCATGGGGCCCGATCAGCAAAAGAAGGTCGGCACGCTCTCGGGAGGCGAGCGGAACAGGGTGCATCTCGCCAAGCTCCTGCGGAGCGGCTGCAACCTGCTCCTGCTCGACGAGCCCACGAACGACCTCGATGTCGACACGCTCCGGTCGCTCGAGGAGGGGATCGTGAACTTCGCGGGAAGCGTCGTCGTGATCACGCACGATCGCTGGTTTCTCGACCGCCTCGCGACCCACATCATCGCCTTCGAGGGCGACGGCTACGTGCACGTCTGCGAGGGCAACTTCGAGGTCTACGAGCGGAGCCGCCGCGAGCGGCTCGGCATCGAGGCCGACGAGCCCCATCGGTTTCGGTACAA
>JBJTBO010000230.1:0-4120 GCA_046091445.1 Planctomycetaceae bacterium
CCGCGCGCGGTGGGCAGGGCATGCCCGGTCTGCCGCGCGGGTCGGTGCAGCATGCGCCAGCGGGCGGCGAGCGCGACGACGAGGTCGCCCGCGATCGCCGTGCAGACGAACACCGCCAGCACGAGGGTCGGCCAGAGCACCACCTCGAGCGCGTCGAGGGACGGGAAAAAACCGCCACCGACAGTCGTGGCGGTCATCGGGTCACCCATCTCGGCCTCGAGCCCGGCGGCGTTCGGTCTCCCCGATGATGATCGCCGGCGGCGGTCGTGTCACGCCCGCGTGTCCGGGTGCGGGCGGGGCGCCCGAGCGGCCGCGGCGCGCCGACGGAACGATGTCAGCCCGCCGATGCCCCCTGCCGCGCCAGCCGGGCGTTCCCGGCCGCCGCCCGCGGCTTGGCGACGTCCGGGCTCTTGTCCCCGGCCGCGATGTCCATGAGGGCGGCGGTCGCCACGTCCGGGCCGTCGGCCGCCGCCGCCTTCAGCGTGGCGAGCCACTGTCGCACTTCCGCGAGCTGCCGCACCGGCCGCGTCACGCGGGTGACGAGCGGAGTGATCGTCGCCTCGTGCTCCTCGTCGGAGAAGAACAGCTCCTCGGAGAGCTTCTCGCCGGGACGCAGACCGCAGAACTCGATCTGCACCTCGTCCTGTGGCACGCGCATGACGTACGCGAGGCGCGACACGAGGTCGACGATCGGGATCGGCGCGCCCATCTCGAGGACGTAGGTCCCGCCTTCGGGCAGCGAACCTGCCAGCAGGACGAGCTGCGCCGCCTCGTTGATCGTCATGAAGTAGCGTGTCACGTCCGGGTGTGTGACCGTGATCGGCAGCCTCCGCTCGAGCTGCTCCTGGAAAATCGGCACGGCGCTCCCGCTGGAACCGATGACATTCCCGAAGCGGACGGCCACGAACCGGGTGCTGGAATGCCGGGCGAACGCCTGGAGGAAGCGTTCGGCGACGAGCTTCGAGGCGCCCATGATGCTCGACGGATGCACCGCCTTGTCCGTGGAGAGCGCCACGAACGTCTCCACGCCATGCGCCTCCGCCATTTCCGCGAGCATCGCGGTGGCGATCGCGTTGTTCTCGATCGCCTCGACCGGATGGGTCTCCATGAGCGAGACGTGCTTGAACGCCGCGGCATGGATGATCACCTCGGGCGCGTGGTCCGCGAGCAGCCGTTCGAGGCGGTCGGCGTTGGTGATGTCGCAGAGGATCGCCTCGATCCGGTCGCTCCCCGTCGTGATCGGAGAGGTGAGCTCCCGGTGGATGTCGAAGAGGGCGCCTTCCGCCCGCTCCACGAGGAGCAGTCGGGCCGGCTCGAACCGCATCAACTGCCGGCAGATCTCCGATCCGATCGAACCCCCCGCGCCGGTCACGAGCACCGTCCGGCCCCGCACGAACGGATGGACGTGCGAGTCATGGTCGGACAGCCGGGCCTGTGGACGGGAGAGGAGGTCGTGGAGGCCGACGTCCCGCAGATGTGCGGGCTCGTCCGGCGCGATCCGGTCCGCGATCCGGACCCGCACCCCGACGCCGTCGCAGGCGTCGCACAGCGCCCTCAGCCGGCCGCCGAACACGCATCCCTCCGGCACGATCACCTCGGCGACCCGCAGCCGCTGCGCGCACGCGGCGACGTCGTGGATCGACCCGACGGTGCGGCCGTCGGCGCGGCCGTGTTCCGGACGATCGACGCCGAGAATCCCGGCGACCAGATAGCGCCCCCCCGTCTCCGGGTGACGCATGCTGCCGAGTGCCTCCGCGAGATCCTGGCCCGTCGGCGACGCCTCCACCACGAGCACGGCGCGCTGGCTGCCCGCCGGCGTGGACGGCATGATCTCCTCATAGACGAGCCGCGCCACCGCGCGGATCCCGCCCACGAGCAGGAGCGTGAAGGCCCAGTCGAGGAGCAGGACCGATCGGGGGATGAGCTGCCAGGCCGGAATCCTCCAGGCGACGGAGTTCACGGCGGCGAGCAGCACGAGGCTGACGGTGGAGGCCAGGAGGAGCCGCGTGAGGTCCTCGAACCTCGCGGTGCGCCACGGTCGATGACAGATGCCGAGCGCGTAGAAGATGACGAGCTTCACGCCGATGACGACGCCGATCGTGCGCAGGATCATCGCGGCGTCGGCGGTCCGCAGCAGGAACTCGCTCCGCACGTAGAAGGCCGCGAAGAACGTGGCCTCGAACAGGAGCGCGAGGAACGCGGTCACGACGAGCGCGCCCCGCGTCGGGACGAACCCGCGAAGTCGATGCCGCGAGCCGTGAGCGGCAGGCGCCGGCAGGTCACTGGGGGTTGGGGAGGCCGGTGATGGCACGGATGGTCGCGACAGGCGGCGGTCGGTGCGAGCCGAGAATGATGCGAGCGGGTCTGCGGGCGACGCGGTGGGGATCGCCCGAGGCCTTCAGCATTACCTCGCCGGCGGGGGGAATCCAGCGTTGGGCGACTCGATTCCGGCTCCGGTCGCCCTTCCGCCTGCGAGCGTGTCGAAGGCGCTCGGGGCCGGCCGGCGGTCGCACCGAAGTCTAACGCGGGTTTGCGGTGCCGGGCCCCGCCTCGCGTGCATTCGTCGACATCGGCGGCCTGGCCAGGGTGGCGTCGTCGTGACTGGGAAGACCCTGAGGGTTGAACAGACCCGACCGCTCGGTGCCGCGGCGGGCGGCGTTTCAACGGGTTCTTCGGGCCACGCGCGGGCCTCTGCGTCCCGCGTGTGGCTTCTGTTAGTCTCCCGACATGCCCAGCCCCGCGCCCGAGCCGAACTCCCCACGGCCCCTCACGATCTGGCTGGTCACCCCCTTCGACGACATCCCCGGCGAGGGCGCGGGTGTCTCCCGGACTTTGTCGCTGGCGCGCGTGCTCGCGGCACGCGGGCACGAGGTGACGTGGTGGAGCAGCACGTGGAGCCATCGTCGCAAGGCGGTGCGAAGAGCCCCCCCGGCGCTCTCCGAAGACGAGGAATTCGCCATACGACTCGTGGCGGTGCGCGGCGACGAGCGCGACGTGTCGCTGGCGAGGCTTGCGAGCCGGCGGGACTTCGGCCGGACGCTCGAGCGGCTCGTGACCGAAACGATCGCGTCCGGTCAGCTGCAACGGCCCGATGTGATCGTCGTCACGCTGCCGCCGCTCGCGGGTGCCGAGGCCTGCGTGCGACTCGCCCGGCGACTCGACACGACGCTCGTCGTCGATCTGCCGGAACTCTGGCCCGAGACGCGAGCGACGCTGCTCCCCCTGCCCGCCGCGCTTCGACAGCTGCTCGGGCCCTGGCTGCTCGGAGGCATGCGCCGCAGGCGGGATGCGGTCGTCGCGGCGGCCGACGCGGTCGCGGCGGCGTCCACCACCGAGCTTTCCGTCGTGCTGCCGGCGCTTCCGCCCGCCCCGGCACCGCGGCCCGATCCGGCGTCAGCACCCGCGATCGCGACGCCACTCGCTTCCGCCACGGGCCGCGCCGTCCCGCGACACGTCTGCGTCATCGGGGCATACATCCAGGAATTTGCCACGGCGGGGCCGCACGTGGAACCGGTGCCCCTGCCGGGTGCCGGGATCGAGGCCGCAGCCCCGCCTCGGGCCCTCGAATGCGTGCACACGATCTCGGAGCACGCGGATTGCGACGTGGAGATACTCGCGAAAATCGCGCGGCTCCTCGGCGGCCGGGGCGTGGAGACGGTGATCCACGTGGTGGTCCCGGAAGCGGGACACGCCCCCCTCGAACGCGTCGCGGAAAAGCTGCGGGGGGCATGCCGCCTCGTCGTGCACCGCCAGCCCGACCGTCGCGCCTACGTCGATATGCTCGGTGGCTGTGACGTCGGCCTCGTCGGGCTGTCGAGCGGGTGTGGCGTCGCGGTGCCCGTCGCCGCCTGTGAGTATGCCGCGGCCGGTCTCGCGCTCGTCAGCGGCGTGCCGGGCGACCTCGCGGCCCATATCGACCGCTTCGGCGCGGGCGTGGCGTGCGCGGCCGACGACGCCGGCATGTGGGCGGACGCCCTCGCCTCGCTCGCCACCGACTGCAGGCGGCTGGTCGGCCTGCGGGACGGTGCCCGTAGACTCGCGGCAGCGATCTACGACCGGGAGACCACATCCGCCCGATTCGCGACACGGCCCACGCGGGATCGAACTGCAGCATCGCGAG
>JBJTBO010000231.1:0-6739 GCA_046091445.1 Planctomycetaceae bacterium
GACCACTCAGGGGGTGGTACTCGGGGCCGTACTCCCGCCCGCGACCCTGTGTGTGTAGCGTCGGGGGCGGGGGCGGCCATGCCGCCCCGGCGCGCCGTCGATGTCGTTGGCTCAGGCGAACAGTTCCTTGATCACCTTCCCGGCGTTGGCGATCTTCATCGGCCGGCCATTCTTGGCCGTGAACGTCGTCTCGAGCGAGATGCCGAGCGACTTGAGCACGCTCGCCATCAGATCCTCCGACGAGTACGACTCCCCAACCACCTCGCGACCGTCGGAGCTCGTCTCACCGACGGTGACACCTCGCTTGAAGCCGCCGCCGCCGACCACCACGCTCCAGCTGCGGGCCCAGTGATCACGCCCGGCCGTGCCGTTGATCGTGGGCGTGCGGCTGAACTCACCCATCCACATGACGACGGTGTCGTCGAGCATGCCGCGCTCCGCCAGATCCCCGACCAGGGCGCTCATCGCCTTGTCGAGCTCCGGTAGCTTCCGGTCGGCGAGCGTCGTGAAAATGTCGTTGTGCATGTCCCAGCCGCCCAGATCGACCTCCACGAACGGCACACCACGCTCCACGAGCCGCCGGGCCATGAGGCAGCCACGGCCGAACGCCGTGTCGCCGTAGAGATCGAGCATCCCCTTCGGCTCCGACCGCACCTTGAAGGCCTCCATCTGGTCGCTCGTCATGAGGCGGACCGTCTTCTCGAGCACGCGCTTGTGCTCGTCCGCCGACGGGCCACGCTTCTCGCCGATGAACCGATCCTCGATGGTGGCCAGCATCTCGAGACGCTGACCGAGCCGGGTGGGATCGATGCCCATGTCGAGGTTGCGCACGTTGCCGTTGGAGTCGACCACGAACGGGGCCCACGTCATGCCGAGGAACCCGGCACCGACGCTGCTCCCGCCCACCGAGACGAAGGGCGGGAGCTCGAGGTCGGGCACCTGGCTGGCGAGCTCGCGGGCGATCACCGACCCGTAGCCGGGATGCTCGACGTTGGGGTTCGGCACGTACCCCGTGTGCATGTAGTAGCGGCCGCGCATGTGGTCGGCCTCACGGGTGCTCATCGACCGCACGATCGCCATGTTGTGCATCTGCTGCGCCATCAGCGGCAGGTGCTCGCAGATCTGCACACCATCCGCGCTCGTGGCGATCGGCTTGAAGGGCCCGCCGGTCACGGTTCCGGGCTTCAGATCCCAGAGGTCCATGGTGCTGGGGCCGCCGCCCATCCACAGCAGGATGGCCGCCTTGTGCCGCTTGCGCAGGTCAGCGGCGTTGGCCATCAGCGTGTTGGTGAAGGTCGTCGCCGGACCGGCGAGCGCCGCAGCACCGGCGAGGTGGCTCGCGAAGTGCCGTCGCGACATGCCGGCGGGAAGGTCGAGGAAACGGCTCATGGCAGGGACTCCGGAAAGGTGTGGCGGACTCGGGATGGAAGGGGACTGACCTGGGTGACGTACGTGAAGGAAATTGGGCGGCCGCATGGACCGGGAACGATCACGGGCTCAAGGCGTCAGGGGGAATGTCATGATCGGATTCAACGTGGACGAGACACACGGACGATTCACCGGGACGACTCAGTGGTTGAGGATGAATTCGTTGGAGTTGAGCACGGCCCACCAGATGTCCTGCAGGGCTCCGGCGACGTCGCCACGGCGCCCGGCCACGAGCTTTTTGGCCGCCGTCAGTTCCTTCGGCGTCGGACCGCGGGCGAGGGCCGCCTCGTAGAGCTTCGCGAGCTTCGCCTCGTCGCGCAGGCCACCGGTGGCGATCGCTTCGAGGAAACCCCCCTTCCCGATCGCGGTCGCCGCCTTGACGAGATCCCCGTTGAACATCATGAGCACCTGGGGAATCGACCCGTTGAACATCGTCGCGTCGTCACCCTCGTCGGTGCCGAACGCGATGATGAACTGGGACAGCCACTCATCCTTCGCCTTGGCGGCGTCCTCACCGGTGCGCGACCGGTCGGCCTGGGTCGCCGTGAGGAGCGACTCGTAGAGCTGCTCCGCCTGCATCTGACGCATGTAGAACCGGCTGAACATCGGCTTTTCGCCCATCAGCGGATCATCCTTCGCATTGCCTGCCGTGGTGCGACTCGACAGGGCGTATGCCTCCGAGAGGGTGATCCACCGCATCAGTTCCTTGAGGTCGAAACTGCTTTCCTGGAGACGCTCGGCGAGCCCGTCGAGGAGCTCCGGATGCGAGGGCGGATTGTGATCGCCGAAGTCGTCCACCGGCCGGGTGAAGCCGTAGCCGAAGAACTGGGCCCAGATCCGATTGACGATCGCGCGGGGGAAATTGGGGCTCGTCTTGATGAGCTTGGCGAGCTCGGCCCGCCGATTGACTCCGTATGCGGTCCCGTCTTCCAGGACGGCGGGCAGATATCCACTGCGCGAGATCTCGGTGCCGTCGATGAAGACGGGATAGGCCACCTTCATCAGGCCGTTCCGCAGCTCGTAGTAGATTTCGGCCTCCTGCGGATCCCGACCTTCGCCCGGGAAGTCGCCGTCGACGAGCTCGATCCACCGCACGTCACGCGTGCCGTCGAACCGCCGCAGCGCCTGTGCCTGCCGGAAGAAGGCATTGAGCTCCCAGAACTGGTTTTGCTTCCCCTTGTTGAAGGGATGGTTGTGGCACTGCGTGCACTGCACCTGGACGCCGAGGAAGATCTGGGCGGTCTTCGCGGTCGCCTGCACGCCGTTGGCGACACCCATCTCCTCCATCTTCCCGCTGAGGAAGTTGGTCGCACCGTTGAAGCCGTCGACATCGCGCCGATTCGTGTTCACGCCGGTGGCCGTCACCAGCTCTTCCATGAACTGGTCGTAGGGCATGTTTCTCGACAGGGCACGCCGCAGCCACTGCCGCATGCCCGGCCGACTGACGCGCTCATTCTCGACGTCACGGCCGATGAGGACGGTCGTCCACACGTCGGTCCAGTGCCGCGCGTACTCGTCGACGTAGTCGTCCCCCAGCAGCCTGCCGACGAGCACCGCCCGCTTCATCGGCGTCGAGTCGCCGACGTACGACTGCAGCTCCTCGATGGTCGGAATACGGCCGATGAGGTCGAGATGCACTCTCCGACACCACTCGCCATCCGTCGCCGGCTTCGCCGGCTTGAGGTCGCGCTCCTCCCAGCCGGTCGCGACCTTCTCGTTGATGAAGGCCACCGTCGGATTGTCGAAGTGCTCGACCGCTCCGGCGCATCGCCATGGCACGCCGATGAGGGTGGATGCCACGAGCAACGAGGTCGCAAGGACTCCCTGCACGATCTCGATCGCTCGACTCGACGCCGCATCGCGTCGGCCACAAACATCCCACGCGGGCACCGCCCGATCGCCACGCTCAGTCGCGATCATGCCGTTTCTCCCGTGTCACAAAGGTCGGTCACAACGGTCGAGAATGACCCGCACGGCGCCAGACCCCTGGATCCCCGGCCGCTCAACCACCCCTATGGTATCGGAAAAACGAGCGCGGGGCGAAACCACTTTTGTGCCCGCCATCGTGAACGCCGAGAGGCACCGACTCGGGACCGGCAGGCGGGCACTCGAGTCGCCCCCGGTCAGCCGCGTGGCCGGCCGGACGCGATCGGCCGCGGACGCACCGCCTGCGCCTGGGACTCTCCCCCCACGAACTCCAGCACCGCCCGCGGACCGGCATCACCCAACCGAGGGGACGCGAGCTTGAGGATTCGCGTATAGCCGCCCGGCCGATCGACGAAGCGGGGCGCGACCTTTTCGAAGACGATGCGGGCCGCCTGCTTGTCACCGAGCAGGCGCACGACCCGGCGCCGGGCCCGCACGGCGGGAGCCATCGCCTGAGCCCAGTTCCGCCAGGTCTCGCTCTCGCGCCAGCGCTTCCATTCCGGCGAGTCCCGCTCGGCCCGGGGGGCGAATTCCTTCGCCCGCTGCTCGGCGACGAGGCCCCGTCGCGCGATCGTGATGCACCGCTCCACGAGCGGCCGCACCTCTTTCGCCTTGGCGACCGTCGTCACGATCCGACCGCTGACCCGGGGAGCACCCGCCTCACCCGGCTCCGCGTCCCGCTCGGTGAGCATCAGTGCGGAGGCGAGATTCCGCAGGAGCGCCCGCTGGTGGGACGGACTGCGGCCGAGAACACGACCCTTGCGACGGTGACGCATCGATGACTCCCCTTCCCTCGACGACTCAAAGCCCGGCGGTCGCGGCGACGTCCATTCCGAGGTGGAGCCCCAGTTCGCGGAGCTTGTCCTCGACCTCCTGGAGCGTCGTCTCCCCGAGATTCCGCATCTCCAGCAGCTCGTCCCGCGACCTGGCCACGAGGTCGCGCAGTGACGTGATCCCGGCCTCCTCGAGGCAGTTGTTGGCCCGGAGCGAAAGCCGCAGATCGGACACGAGCATGCCCAGCCGACTCTCCAACGGGGCCTCCACGCTGAAGAGGCCGCTCGCCGCGGGCAGTGGCACCGCCGGACCGGGCTGCGTGTAGCCGACGAAGGGATTGAGGTGCTTGCGCAGGATCTTGGCCGCCTCGACCAACGCCATCTCGGGCGTGACCGTGCCGTCGGTCCAGATCTCCAGCGTGAGCTTGTCGTAGTTCGTCTTCTGACCCACGCGGGTCTCCTCGACCTCGTACTTGACCTTCGTCACCGGACTGAAAGCCGCGTCGACCGGAATGATGCCGATCTCCTGGGACGCCTGGCTCTGCTCGCTCGCGGGCATGTAGCCCCGACCGTTCTCGACGACCATCTCGAGCTCGAACGGCACGTCGTCCGTGAGGGTGGCGAGCACGAGCCCCTTGTTCACGACCTCGACCGCGTCGTCCGTCTGGATGTCGGCCGCCGTCACCGGCCCCTTGGTCGACTTCTCCACGCGGATGACCCGCGTCGACTCGCTGTGGTTCTTCACCACGAGGCTCTTCACGGCCAGCACGATGTCGGTCACGTCCTCGACCACGCCCTTGATCGTGGTGAACTCGTGCAGCGACCCGGCCAGCTTCAGCTGCGTGACCGCACTCCCCTCCAGGCCCGACAGGAGGACGCGCCGCAGGCTGTTGCCCACGGTCGTGCCGAACCCCCGCTCGAACGGCTCGGCGACGAAGCGGCCGTACGTGGGCGACAGCGTCTTGGCGTCGGCCACGACCGACCCGGGAAGCTCGAGTCCTCGCCAGCGAATATGCATGATACCCCCTCCGGTCACTTGGAACACAGCTCGATGATCAGGTTGGCCTGCACCGGAATCGAAACATCCTCGGAGGCAGGCAGCCGGTCGACACGGCCCTCGGGAATCGGACCATCGCCGCGCGACAGGAAGTCGGGCACCTCGCGGCGAAAATCCGCCAGAGCCGCATGGGCGAGCTGCAGGCTCTTCGCACGATTCTTGACCCGCAGCAGATCACCGGCCCGGACGAGGTAGCTCGGCACGTCGACACGGCGGCCGTTGATCGTGATGTGCCCGTGCATCACCATCTGCCTGGCCGCCGCACGCGATGCGGCGAATCCGAGCCTGTGCACGACGTTGTCGAGCCGCCGCTCGAGGAGCGACAGCAGCGTCTCACCGGTGTTGCCCTTGCCCCGCTCCGCCCGGGCGAAGTACGTGCGGAACTGTCGCTCCAGCACGCCGTAGTAGTGCTTCAGTTTCTGCTTCTCGCGAAGCCGAAGACCGTAGTCCGTCGGCTTGCTGCGGCGCTTCTGCTGCACGCCGGGAGGCGTCGGTCGCCTCTCGAAGGCGCACTTCGGCGAGTCGCAGCGGCTCCCCTTGAGGAACAACTTCAGACCATCGCGCCGACAGAGACGGCAGACCGGGCCGGTGATGCGTCCCCTGGATCAGACCCTCCGCTTCTTCGGTGGACGACAGCCGTTGTGCGGCAGCGGCGTGATGTCCTCGATGCTGCGCACGTTCATTCCGGCCGCCTGCAACGCCGTGATCGCACTCTCGCGCCCGCTTCCCGGGCCACGCACCCGGACCTCGAGATCCTTCACGCCGAACTTCGCCGCCTTCTCGGCAGCCTGCTGGGCCGCGCACTGCCCGGCGAACGGCGTTCCTTTGCGGCTGCCCTTGAACCCGCACGTACCGCCACTGGCCCAGCACAGCGTGTCGCCCCGCGCATCGGTGATCGTGACGGTCGTGTTATTGAAGCTCGCGGTGATGTAGGCGATGCCCGCCGTCACGCTCTTCTTTTTCGCCTTCGGTGCCTTTGCCATCTCGGTCATGCCCGCCAGGGCCACTCCGGTTCGCTGCTGATTCGGTGTGCGTGTGGGGTCGGACGTCCGTGGAACGATGCGGGAAACTGCGGCTCGCCGGTCGCTTCGACGCATGCGGCGACGCTGCCGACACGCGCCCGCGGGGAAACGACGGGACTACTTCAGATCCTTGACGCCCTTCTTGCCGGCGACGGTCTTCTTCGGGCCCTTACGCGTGCGGGCGTTGGTACGGGTCCGCTGGCCGCGCACCGGCAGGCCGCGCCGATGCCGAAGGCCGCGGTACGACCCGATATCCTTGAGCCGCGAGACATTTTGGGCGACCTGCCGACGCAACTGCCCCTCGACGACGTAGTCCTTGTCGAGCAGCGCGGCGAGTCGAGCGAGTTCGTCCTCGTGCAGGTCGCGTGCCTGGCCGAGTGGATCGACGCCCGCCTTGTGGCACAGCTCCCGCGCGACGCGCGGCCCGACCCCGTAGAGGTACTGCAGCGAGTACAGCGTGCGCTTTTCAGACGGGATGTCGACGCCCATCAAACGAGGCATGGACCGCTTCCGATCAACGTGGTGTCAAGGGG